>CAZTJX010000091.1:0-6946 GCA_964613755.1 uncultured Demequinaceae bacterium
CCTCGAGCGGGACGCGATCGTGATCGTGGATCTGCCGGGGCTCCAGCGGGCGGCTGGGCCGCTCACGCTGACGATCGTTGGATCGGACGGAATGCGGCCCGCGGGATGCCACGCGATACGGGTTCCCTGGCGCCGCAACGAGTTCTCGCCGCTCGCCGGAGTAAAGACCACGTCCTCTGGTGGGAATGCGCTGATGTTCGCGTATACGGCATCGCGCGGTGCGGACGAAGCGATCCTGGCAAACACCCAAGGAGATCTCTGCGAAGCCATATCCGCCAACGTGTTCCTGGAGCGGAACGGGGAGATCCTTACCCCGCCGCTGTCGAGCGGGTGCCTCCCAGGCGTCGCGCGGGGGCTCGCGCTTGAGTGGGGCGCCGCGGCGGGCATTCCCGTGCGCGCCGCCCAGCCCGGCGAATTGCGGTACGACGAGGTCATGTCAGGAATAGCCGCGCGCGCGGGCGCGATTGCGGTGACCTCGGCAACGCGAGGGGTGCAGCAGGTGACCATCCTCGATGGCGTCGACGTGGCCCCGGGATCGCTCCTTGGGAGGCTCAAGACGGTGTGGGAGCAGGGGGCGGACGCGAACCCCGACCCTGCGCCGGTGGTCTAGGGGAGGCGTATTCTCCATCGGGCGCGAGGCGTGGCGGTGTTGTCTGTGCCACGCCACACCCGGTGTAGGGCGCATGCACCGGCGATGAATGCCCAGCCCGCGATGACGTCGACGATCCAGTGGTTAGCGGTGACGACAACGACGGCGACCGTGATGGCGGCGTAGGCCACGCTGGCCACTCGAAGCCCCATGGAGCGTGACATCACCCAGATGGCGATCGTTGCCCAGAGCGCCCACCCCGCATGCATCGATGGGAACGCTGCGAGCTGGTTCGTGAGAGTCGCGAGACCGGTGCGTGGCGCGTCCGACGAGATACCGCTGTCGACCGCGAAGGTTTCTTGCACGACGTCGACGTATCCGCTCGGCATGAGGCGCGGTGGTGCGGTTGGCATGAGCACATAGAACACCAGCGCCGCCATGGTCGCCCACGCGAGTGCTCGGCGTAGCGGCTTGTAGAAATGGGGAAACCGACGAAAGAGGGTCACGAGGACGGTCAGGGTAACGACGTAGTGCAGCGAGACGTACCAGAATGCCGTGGCGCGGGCGAGCCAGGGGATGGCGACGATGGCGGCGTTCCAACTGGCCTCGATGTTGATGCCCATGGACTCCTCGATATCGAGGAGGAAGTTCGCGGAGGTTTGCGCCTGGAGCAGGTTGTCGCTGGCGGCGATGCGTGCGAAGGAGTACACCGCCCACACGGCGGCGAGCACCCCGAGCTCGGTGACGATGGGGTGACGCTTCGCCCACTCGGCGATGGCGGCGCGGCGTGAACTCGCGCGCACGGCGGGTTGCGCGGTGGCGGTGCTCACGGCGACGTCTCCTTGCCGGGGGTAGGGGATGCTACGACGGGCTTCCGGGGCCGGCGAGCCTCACAGAGAACGACGGTAGCGAACCGCGCGGAATTCTGCACGATTCGCACCTCCGCGCGCGTCGCTCACTCGTTCGCGACGCCTCTCTTCGGCACCTGTCACGAACTCTGTGCGCGGTAGTATGGCGTCCCGACGGGCGATTGGCGCAGGGGTAGCGCGCTTCCTTCACACGGAAGAGGTCACTGGTTCGATCCCAGTATCGCCCACCACATTCAAGCGCTCCGAGGCGCACTCCGAAGCGATGCGCGGTGTGCGCTCCGAACCAAGGAATCTCCCGGAAAGTGGCGCTCCATGGTATTTTGTTAGATGGCTAACGAATTGGTTGCCATCGCGCGGCGCGCAGCACAGTCGCGGGAACCGTCCGAGGGGAGACCTTCGCGACAGTGTCCCTCGTTGCGGCGCCACTCGACACCTCGGCGCCCCGTAGCGAGAGCGTCTTCGCCCCTCCCATGAAACCTCGATGGCGGGCGGTCTACGAATCATCACCTCAAGGAGCACATCAGACATGGCACGAACAAGCAAGAATCGCCAACTCGGTATCATCGGCGGAATCCTCGTCGCCCTCGCCGCACTCATGACCGGGTCGGGGTTCAACCTCTCGACCTCCGGACTCAGCACCGCCGCAACGCTCGTCCTCTTTACCGCGGGCATCGGCATCATCGTCTTCCTCCTATCCGGGAAGCTCAACTGGGCCGTCTACGCGACCATCGCTGCAGCGACGTTCGCGCTCATCGGGGTCCTTGAGCTCGTCATGGACAGCGCCGATGTCACCCTGCGGCTCGTCATCCTCGTGGTCGGTGTGATCCTTGCACTGCTCGCCACGACGTGGCACCACCGGCGATAGCGACACGACTCGCGCCTGACCGCGCAGCACTTTCAGAGGTGGGCCACACCCTCGGGTGAGGCCCACCTCTGCATTGCGTACGGGGGAAGGGTGCGATCACGTCGCCCGGGATCCTTGCCACGCGGAGAGGGCTGGTAAATTTGAACCGCCCGCACCACGGCTCGATGTGACGAGCCTTGGACCACCGCTACCCAGGCTTCAGCGTTGAGTTACCGAGGTCGCTCGGTACCAAGAGGTGCTCTCCAATCTCGAAGGATTCCGGACGATGACGCGCGATCCGTCTCCAGCCGCAACGCTGCCACGAGCCGAGCACGTGCGTCGCGTCAATGCGGCGATCGACTACATCGAATCCCACCTCGCGTCCGATCTCTCGCTCGAGACACTTGCGGGAGTCGCGCACTTCTCTCCTTTCCACTTCCATCGGGTGTTTCGCGCCCTCACGACGGAAACGCTGAACGAGTTCGTATCGCGACTGCGCGTCGAGCGCGCGGCAGAGCTTCTCTCCCTGCACCCGTCGCGAAGTGTGACGGCGATCTCGGTTGAGATGGGGTATTCGAGCCCCTCGGTCTTCGCCCGGGCCTTCAAGGAGCGTTTCGGGATGTCTGCGACGACGTGGAGGAAGTCCGGCACCGACGCCCCGTTCGCCCCCTCCCGCATCGACGAGGACGCCGACACACGCTTTGGGATACTGGGCGCCGTCGAGGACGATTCGGGCCTCGCATGGCGAATACGGGCGGGGAGATTGCCGGAGACGACCGTCGCGGTGAGGGTCGTGGATGCGCAGCGTGTGGCGTACGTCCGTCGGACCGGCCCGTACCGCGGTCGAGCGGACGTCTACGCCGAGGCCTTCTCGGCCCTGTTCCGGTGGGCGCAACCACGGGGATGGGCGAATGAGGATTCCGTCTACTTTTCGATCGCGCATGATCCTCCCGACGTCACGAGCGACGCGAGACACCGAATATCCGTGGGCCTCACCGTGGACGACTCGGTTGAGCCAAGCGGTGAGGTCGGCACCATGACGATCGCGCCTGGGGCGTATGCGGTAGCCCGCTTCGAGTTGGGCGAACGGGATTACACCGAGGCGTGGCAGTCGATGATGAGCGGCTGGTTGCCAGAGAGCGGGTACGAGACTGACGAGCGACTGCCCTTTGAGCGGTACTCAGTGCGAGACCGCGCGGCCGCACCGGGGAGGATCGCTGTCGAGATCTGGGTTCCGGTGCGACCGCTGCGGGACTACTGAGCGTTGACGAACACGCTGGCCCAGTCGAATGTGGCCGAGTCTTCGCACCACTGGGGCCAGGTACTGCACCAGTCGGGGGAGCCGACGTCCTTGACCCGATCGATGGCCCCGAGGTACGGCTTGATATCGACGAGGGGCGAGTCGTCGATGGCATCGACGTAGTCGATCGAGACGATTCCCTTCTCGTGGTCGATGCCGAGGACCCGGACCGGGGTGATGGCGAGAGGATTGGGACGCGCGGGGGAGCGGGTGGCAAAGACCCCGATCTCACTGGGAGCATCCCGATACGGCTGTTCGATCGTCATCGTCGAACGCCAGTCGGGCGAGTCGAGTCCATGGCACCACCAGACGACGATGACGTGCGAGAACCCGTCGAGATTCTTGAGTCCGTCTCGATGCGCCTCGTCGATGGTGAGCGAACAGCCGTCCGCGCTCACCGAGATGCGGCCGATCTCGTTGAGGGTGAAGTTCCGTGGTGACATAGAGGTCCTTTCCGCCGGCACCGTGCCGACGGACGTCACGCTACGAGCCGGCTTCACGCCCCTGCTTGTCCGATCTTGCGACGCGCTTTGCCGATCTTGCTGGGTGCCATGAGACGTTCTTGTCTACGGGCACGTACGGTCGGGGGCACCGCGATCAGCTTCATCGCGCGTGCCGTGCCGGGTTAGCGCCGCTCGCGGTGGACACGGAAGATTCGAGTGGCAACGACCCTCACCCTGGGTGAAGACTGGGCCCATGTCCACGATGGCCTCCCGCATATCGCGCGTCGCCGCGCTTCTCGTCGTCGCCATCCTGGTCGCTGTCTACTTCGTTATCGAGCTCCAGGCGCGCAGCGGTCCCGAGATGGCCTTCGCCCCCGGCGAGTGGGTGAACCTGGACGCGAAGGCGGCGATCCTCTTTCGGGCGGACGGAACCGGCGAAGCAGATCGACTGTCCTATATCGGTGAGGGCGATACGACGACGTGCACGAACGACCACAAATACTGGGGGTATTCGGGTCCGCTCGAATGGAGGTGGAGCGACGACGGAAGCGCCATTGTCTTCGACCTGACGGACGCCGACGTGACCGGACTCGTCGTCGCCCCACAGTCGTCGAGCAATTGGGTGGTCATCGCCTATTGGGCGTGCGGGGACAGCGACCAGACCCGTACGTATACGATGACGCGCCTCGAGTACGCCGACGTCTAGACACCACTCTGATCGAGCGGGGCTCGCACACTCGGTACCATCGTGGGGGCAGGTGACAAACCGAGGAGACGACGTGGCGAGCATTCGCGTGACCATCGACGGCGACGAGCGGAAGCTCGACGCGGGGACGACGGGCGCTGACGTCTATGCCGACCGCAAGGACGTCGTCGTCATGCGCGTGGGTGGCGAGTTGCGCGACTTGGATCGCGAACTCGCGAAGGGCGACGCGGTCGAGGCCGTGACGATCGACAGCCCCGACGGCCTTTCCGTGCTGCGCCACTCCTGCGCCCACGTCCTGGCCCAAGCGGTGCAGCAGGTCAACCCCGAGGCGAAGCTCGGAATCGGCCCCCCCATCGAGAACGGCTTCTTCTACGACTTCGACGTCGCCGAACCGTTCACCCCCGAGTCCCTCAAGGCGCTCGAGAAGATCATGCAGCGCATTGTCAACGAAACCCAGACGTTCCGTCGGCGCGTCGTCACCGACGCCGAGGCGCTGACGGAACTCGCGGAAGAGCCCTACAAGGTGGAGTTGGTCGGGCTCAAATCGCACGCGGGCGACACGGGCGCCGAGGGAGCCTCCGTCGAGGTGGGCGAGGGCGAGCTCACCATCTACGAGAACGTCCGCAAGGACGGCACCGTCGCATGGAAGGACCTGTGTCGCGGCCCCCACGTCCCCACCACCAAGATCCTCACGAACGGCTGGTCGCTCACCAAGACGTCGTCCGCATACTGGCGCGGGAGCGAAAAGAACGCCCCCCTTCAGCGCATCTATGGCACCGCGTGGCCCACCAAGGCCGAGATGGTCGCCTACAAGGAGCGCATGGCCGAGGCGGAGCGACGCGATCACCGGAAGCTCGGTGCGGAACTCGACCTCGTTAGCTTCCCCGAGGAGATCGGGTCCGGCCTTGCCGTCTTTCACCCGCGCGGAGGCATCATCCGCCACGAGATGGAGGAATACTCGCGTAGGCGCCACATCGAGGAGGGCTACGAGTTCGTCTACTCGCCCCACATCACCAAGGCCCAGCTCTTCCAGGTCTCCGGACACCTCGATTGGTACTCCGAAGGCATGTATCCGCCCATGCACATGGACGAGGAGCGGGACATCGCGGGCAATGTAACCAAGCAGGGTCAGCACTACTACCTCAAGCCCATGAACTGCCCCATGCACAACCTGATCTTCCGCTCGCGTGGCCGCTCCTACCGCGAGCTTCCGTTGCGCATGTTCGAGTTCGGCACGGTCTACCGCAACGAGAAGTCGGGCGTCGTCCACGGACTGACGCGGGCCCGCGGATTCACTCAGGACGATGCCCACATCTACTGCACGCGCGAACAGATGGCGAGCGAACTGACCGCCACCCTGAACTTCGTCCTCGACCTGCTCAAGGACTACGGCCTCACCGACTTCTTCCTTGAACTCTCAACCAAGAATCCCGACAAGTTCGTGGGCGACGACGCGGCGTGGGAGGAGGCGACGGCGACGCTCAAGTCCGTCGGTGACGCGTCGGGACTCGAGATCCGGGACGACCCGGGAGGGGCGGCTTTCTACGGTCCCAAACTCTCGGTTCAGACCCGAGATGCGATCGGCCGCTCGTGGCAGATGTCCACCATTCAGTTGGACTTCAACCTGCCAGAGCGCTTCGAGCTCGAGTACACCGGCCCCGACGGCTCTCGTCAGCGGCCCGTGATGATCCACCGCGCGCTCTTCGGATCGATCGAGCGCTTCTTCGCGATCCTCACTGAGCACTACGCCGGGGCCTTCCCGGCCTGGCTCGCACCCGTCCAAGTGCTCGCCATCCCTGTCGCCGAGCCGTTCAACGACTACCTCGCCGACGTCGTCGCGCAGCTGCGCGAGCAGGGGGTTCGCGCGGAGATCGACGACTCGGACGAGCGGTTCCCCAAGAAGATCCGCAGCGCGTCAAAGGAGAAGGTACCCTTCGTGCTGATCGCGGGCGGCGAGGACCAGGAGGCGGGCGCCGTCTCCTTCCGTTTCCGCGACGGCGCCCAGGACAATCAAGTGCCGATCGACAAGGCGATCCGGCGCATCGTCGACGCGATTGCGGCCCGGGAGCAGGTCTAGGCGTGGCGGGCTCGGGCTCAGATCGGGGCAAGGATACGGGAGGCGATTCCGCCATCGTGGACGGGGACACGATGGGCGGCGTCCCCGACGGATTCGAACGACTCTGGACGCCGCACCG
>CAZTJX010000092.1:0-6904 GCA_964613755.1 uncultured Demequinaceae bacterium
GGATTCGATCATTATGGAACGAGTAGACGTACCACCCGTGGATGAAGGCCTCCTGGATCTCCGAGCCCCCCACGTCGTCGTGGATGTCGCCGATCCGGCTGCCGTTGTAGGGCTCGCTTGGGATAACCCAGTCTTCATGGACTGCCGTCGTGAACTCGGCTTCGACGTAATCCTCGCCGTCATCCACGTGCACGATGGTGTACCAGCTTTGGCGTTTCCAACACCCGGAAAGCAACAGCGTGATCGCGAGCGCCAGTACGAGACCGGCGGCCTTCTTTCCCATGGCACACCCCCGAGCACGTACTTTGACCCTAGCGAAACGCGGTAGGGATCGCACCGGCGGATTCACGGGTAGACCTCCCTTGGGAGGCCCGCCTTGGGCGAATCGTCTTCTCCCGCTCAGGGTGCACGAAAGCCCCGATCTCGGCGTGCAGATTGAGCCCCGTGCCACGGCTATCGAAGAGCCCAAGGCTGACCCCTCTCGGACCATGTCTTGGGGATCCTGGCCCAGCGCGCGCTGGCCGCTAGCGGCGCGCCTGACGCTCGAACGCTTCGAGGTGGCGCTCGGAGCCCGCGAGCAGCCGTTCCAACACCACCCGAACGTCGTCCGGTGCCCTAGCGAGAGTCTCAATCAGGTCGGTAATGTCCGTTCGCTCGACCGTGATCCCCGCCTGCACGGCGGCCTCCCACGACTCCGTGCCCGACTCGACCAGGTCGTCGTACAACGCCTGGAGCGCCGAGTCGACGAAGACGCCCTCCTCGTCCGAGCGAGGATCCTTGAGACCATAGGCCTCGAGGAGCTCGGCCATGAGCGCGGCGTGCTGCATCTCCGCGCGCGAGATGTTGGCGAAGACCCGCGCGTCCCACACCTCGTCCATCGCGACGCAGACGTCGCGGGCGAGCTTCTCCTCCTCGATGATGTAGAGCAACTCAGCGGCGAGCGCGTCGTCGGCCGCGATCGCGTCGCACGAGACCGGGACGCGGCAGGCGGTCGGCTAGTCCCGACTCGGGCACATCGTCCGGACTCGATGGGTGCGACGGCGCGTAATCTTGAACGGCCCTCGTCCCCCGCGCCCCAAGGAACCCCGTGACCGCCCCCGTTATCCCCCGTATCCCGCGCGCGTCATGGCTCGTGTACGCGGCTGGAGCCGGCGCGTACATCGTCGCCGTAACGCACCGGACCGCCTTCGGCGTCGCGGGCGCCGACGCACTCGATCGCTTCGGCATCGAGGCCACGGCCCTGTCCATGTTCGTCGTCGTGCAGATCGCGATGTATACCCTGATGCAGGTCCCGGCCGGAACCCTCATCGACCGCTGGGGCCCGGCCCGCGTGATCGTCGCCGGCTCGCTCATCATGGCGACGGGGCAGGCGCTCATGGCGTTCGCACCGGGCTTCGGATGGGCCCTCGCCGCGCGCGCCCTCGTCGGCGCGGGGGACGCCCCCATCTTCATCGCCGTGACTCGCCTGGTCGCGATCCACTTCCCACCACGCCGCGTGCCCCTCATGGTCCAGATCACCGGCCTGCTTGGCCAGACCGGCCAGCTTGCTTCCGCCATCCCCGTCGCCTACCTCCTCCACCGGTCCGGGTGGGGAACGAGCTTCGCCGCGCTCGCCGCGCTGGGTGCTGGGGCGGGGGGACTCGTGTGGTGGCGCCTCGTGCGCCGAGATCCCGGGTCCGACGCTGCGGGCCGGCCGCGCGCCTCGCTCGCCAATGCCCTTGTGACCCACTGGCGAACACCGGGGGTGCGGCTCGGGTTCTGGAGCCACTTCCTCGGCTTGTTCCCCGCGAACACCGTCGCGCTGCTGTGGGGCGTGCCGTTCTTCATCTCGGCGGAGGGCCGCACACGCGCGGACGCGAGCCTCCTCCTTACTTGCATGGTCCTCGCCAACATCGTGGCCGCACCCATCGTCGGCATGCTGACCGCCGCCCATCCCCTGCGCCGCTCCTGGCTCGTGCTTGGGAGCGCCGTGATCGTGGCGCTCGCGTGGGTCGCGCTCCTCGCGCCGTCGACGCCACGGCCACTGTGGCAGCTGGTTGGCTTCGCGCTCGTGGTGGGGGCCGGCGGTCCCGTGTCGCTCGTGGGGATGGACTTCGCCCGCTCGTTCGCGGTGCAGCACAAGGCGGGCTCGGCTGCCGGGTTCGTCAACATGGGAGGCTTCGTCGGCACCATTCTCGGCGTGCTCCTCGTCGGCGTCGTTCTCCAGGCGGTGTCACCCGACGGTGCTACGTCGTACACGCTCTCCGAGTACCGTCTGGCCTTCTCGGCCCTAGCGCTTCCATGGGCGATCGGCGTCACCGGGGTCTACCTGAGCCGCCGCGACACCCGCGCCGTCATGGCCGAGGCCGGGATTCTTGTGCCGAAGCTCAGGGAGGTCTGGCGTCGTCGCGTGGGGGGATAGTCACATTGCCGTGCGGCCCGCACGCGCCCGCCATAGTCTGGACGCATGACGATCCCCCAGTTCGCGATGAACGACGGGCACCCGATGCCGTGGATCGGATTCGGCACGTACCCCCTGCGGGGCGAGCCGGGGCACGCCGCCGTCCGCGCCGCCCTTGAGAACGGCTACCGCCTGGTCGACACCGCGGTGAACTATCGCAACGAGGTCGAGGTGGGTCGCGCCGTGCGCGAGTTCCTCGCCGAGACGGGCGTCGCGCGCGAAGAGGTCATGATCCAGACCAAGATCGCGAGCCCCCGCCACGCCTACGACGATGCGAAGCAGGCTTGCCAGGACTCCCTCGAACTTCTCGGTCTCGACCGCATCGACGTCCTCCTCCTCCACGCGCCCGGCCCCGGTTCGGGTGTCTACCGCGAGGGGTGGCGCGCACTGGTCGACCTGCAACAGAGCGGCGCCGTGCGCAGCATCGGTGTCTCAAACTTCAGTGCGGCACAGATCGCGACCATCATCGAGGACTCGGGGGTCGTCCCCGCGATCAACCAGATCGAGGTGCGCCCCAGTTCCACACAGTCCGAGCTGCGCGCCGAGCACGCCCGCCTCGGGATCGTCACACAGTCCTGGAGCTCGCTCGGGTGCGACGACTGCTCCTTCTCCGAACCCGCGATCTCCAACGCGGCGACGGACCATCGCGTAACGCCGCCACAAGTGGTGCTTCGGTGGCAGCTCCAGCTGGGGATCGTGCCGCTACCGATGTCGACAGAGATAGCGCGGCAGCGCGAGTACCTCGACGTGTTCGGATTCGAGCTTGTGAAGGAGGAGATGGCGGCGATCTCCGCGCTCGACCACCCCGATGGTGGGCCCGCGAGCACCTAGCCGCTTCCTGTCCGAACAGGTCTCTCCCCGGCGACCAGACGTACGCTGGATCGCATGACGATCCCCTCTCTCACCCTGAACGACGGCCACGCGATGCCCGCCCTCGGCTTCGGCACCTGGCCCCTGCGCGGGGACGACGGATACGAAGCCGTGTTCGCCGCGCTCGAGAACGGCTATCGCCTCATCGACTCGGCCGTGAACTACCGCAACGAAGACGTGGTGGGCCGCGCCGCACGCGACTTCCTCGCGTCGTCCGGTATCCCGCGCGACGAACTCACCGTCCAGACGAAGCTTCCCGGGCGCCACCACGACTACGAGCTCGCCGTCGCCGCAGGCCACGAATCGCTCAAGCGCCTCGGCCTCGACCGTATCGACGTCATGCTCATCCACTGGCCCAATCCCATCACCGGTAAATTCCGCGACGCGTGGCGCGGGCTGGTGGAACTGCAGCGGCTGGGCGTCGTGCGGACGATCGGCGTCTCCAATTTCACGCCGGAGCACCTCGCGGCGATCATCGAGGACTCCGGGGTCACTCCCGCCGTCAATCAGATCGAGTGTCACCCGTTCTTCGTGCAGAGGGAGGCCCGGGAAGAGCACGTGCGACTGGGGATCCTCACCCAGTCGTGGAGCCCCCTCGGCACCCGCAACGCCGCCTTCGCCGAGCCCGCCATCGCCGAAGCCGCGGCGGCGCACGGGGTCATGCCCGCCCAGGCGATCCTCCGCTGGCACATCCAAGTGGGCGCGATGCCACTTCCGAAATCGGCGACGCCCACCCGCCAACGAGAGAACCTCGACGTGTTTGACTTCGAGCTCTCAGAGGCGGAGGTCGCGGCCATCTCCGCGCTGACCCGCCCGGACGGGCGCATCTTCGGTGGCGATCCCGCCACGCACGAGGAGATGTAGGGGCACCGCGCCTAGGACCGACGCGGCACAAGTGTGTGGGTGAACCACCTAGCATCGGAATCATGACCTCGCGCGCCGCCTTCCTCGATGGCGCCCGCGACGTTGCCGGGCTCGTCCCCGGGGTCGCGGTCTTTGGACTCTCCTTCGGGGCCCTCATTCGTGCGCGCGGCGTCGACCCCATCGCGGGGGCGACCAGCTCCCTCGTCGTCGGCGCGGGCGCGGGGCAGACGGCCGCGGTCGAGGTGGTCGTCGCTGGCGGGACGATCGCCATCGCCGTGCTGTCGGCCCTGATCGTCAATGCACGCTTTGCCCTGTACTCCGCGGCCCTCGCGCCCATGTTCGGCCGGTTCTCCAGGCCCTGGCGCTGGGGTCTTGCGCACCTGATCTCCGACCAGACGGTCGGCCTCTACGGGCGCGGCCAGGAACGGTGGACGACGCCCGCGCTCCAGCAGTACTACATGCTCGGCATCACAGCGCCGATGCGGACAGCCTGGGTGGGAGGCACAGCAACGGGAATCCTGCTCGGACCCGTGATGCCAGGGGCGTGGCAGATCGGTTTCATCGTTCCGCTCATGTTCATCGCGCTCGCGATCCCCGGGATGCGTGGTCTCCCCGAGCTCGTCGCGGCCGTCACGGGCGTTGTCGCTGTCGTCGCGCTCAAGGGCCTGCCGCTCGGCCTCAACATCGTCGCCGCCGCCCTGCTCGGCATGACGGCCGGCCTGCTCGTGCGTCCCAGAGACGGTGTACCCGTGTCTGCCGCCACACCCGACGGCACGATCGATACCCCGCGAGACTCGGCGGATTCCACATGACCATATGGCTCATCTTCATCCTGGCGGCGATCGGCACCTACGCGATCCGAGTCTCGGGTCTCGCCCTCTTCCATGACGAGGAACGTATCCCGCCGCTTGTTCGCCGCGCCCTGCGCATGATCGGACCCGCCGCGATGGGCGCCATCGTCGGCAACTCGCTCCTGCTCGATCACGGGGCGTGGCGGCCCTTCGGCGCGTGGCACATCGCGGCGATCGTCGCGCTCGCCTTCGCCGCATGGAAGCGCAACCTCGGACTCACACTGCTCGCGGGGGCCGGAGCGTTCGCTGCGCTCCTCGCCTTGGGGGTCTAGCGCTACGAAAACCTGCGGCACACCATGCCGAGCAATCAGGCTCTCCGCGCCAGCCCTAGGTCCTTGTTCGCCCGCGGACGACGTTGGGGCGACCGGAGCTACGCGACGACGGAGACGTGTTCGCGGCGATGTGTCGCGGCGTCGACGAGGTCCACGACCGCGAGCGCGAGGTCGGGTGCGGACAGGCGCGACCCACCCTCGTCGCGCATGATGGCGATCTCGCCGCCGAGGCGGTAGGAGCCCGTCGGCTCGCCTGGCGCGTAGGCGCCGAAGACTGCGGCAGGGCTGACGAAGGTCCAATCGGGGCCCTCGGGTGCGTCGAGTAGCATCTCGAGGACGGAGTGCCCCGCAAGCGCCTCGTCGCGGAATTGCGGGGGGATCTCCCCCTCGATGAATCGTGGCGCTCCCGGTGCGGGGCGCAGTGACGAGAAACCCCCGACGACGATGAGTCGCACGCCCGAGATCTCCGCACGCGACGCGAGGGCCTGCGCCAGTTCGAGTTGGCGCCCCGCCATGTCTCCCCGGGGCGAGGTAGCGAGGACGACGGCGTCGGCGTCGGCGAAAGCCGCGTCCTGGACGTCCGCATCGAACGCGGATCCGTTCACGTAGGTCACGCCGGGGATGGCGGTCCGTGGCCCCCTCCTGCTCACCACGGTCACGTTGTGCCCGCGCTGACTGGCCTCCGCGGCGATCGCGCTCCCCGCGTAGCCGGTACCTCCGATGACGGTGATGTGCGCCATGTCCTGCCTCCTCGAGTTGTCCGACATGGGGGCAACACGGAGGAGGGTCCGCGCATTCCGACGCCAACCAGATGGGAGCGGGGTGACGCTACCGGGGTCGCGAAGGATTCGCTTCCATCCGCGTCCGCAGGAGCCTCGTCGCCCTAGCGGTACTCGGGATTGGGGTGATCGAAGCGTTCGCCCGCATTCCACGCCTCGCGCGAATTCCCGCCCGCGGGGAACCCGCCCTCGCGCTTGAGAAGCGCGGCCATGTGCATGAGGTTCCACGTCATAAAGGTCGTGTTGCGCTGGGTGAAGGCGTTCTGAGGCCCACCGCTGCCCTCGTCGAGGTAGGAGGGCCCCGGGCCGGCCGGACCGATCCATCCAGCGTCGGCGTTCGGCGGAATCGTGTAGCCGAGGTGTTGGAGCGAGTAGAGGACGTTCATCGCGACGTGTTTGACGCCATCCTCATTCCCGGTGACGATCACGCCCGCCGTACGTCCGTAGTAGAGGTATTGGCCTCGGTCATTGAACCCGCCGCTCAGCGAGTAGAGCCGCTCGATCACGGCGGTCGCGAGTGACGATTTCTCCCCGAGCCAGATGGGCGTCCCCAGTACAAGAATGTCCGCGGCGAGGATCCGCTCCCCAAGCTCGGGCCACTCGTCGCGTTCCTGGTTGCCACCGGGAACGTCGGCGGTCATGTCGGGGTAGACGCCCGGGGCGATCCAGTGATCGACGGCCCGGAACTCGTCGATAGCCACTCCGTGCTTCGCCATGATCGCCTTGGAGACGTCCATGAGCCCCTGGGTGTGGGACAGCGTGGGTGAGGGCTTGAGGGTGCAATTCACGAAGCATGCAGTGAGGCACGGGAGACCCCGGGCTCGACGG
>CAZTJX010000093.1:0-1607 GCA_964613755.1 uncultured Demequinaceae bacterium
AGTCTAGGGGCGTGGCGCCTTGGCTCCCCGGCCGATGGTCCCCAGGTGAGTGTGCCGAAAATCGTCGTCGAACTTGAGTCCATACCCGAGCGCCCGGTCGACGCCCACATGGAAGGCCCATGCGAGGGCGAGGACCCCGGCCCACATCGCCCCGACAAGGACGAACACCGCGCCGAACGCGACCGCGCCGATGTACGTGTGCCCGGCGTTGTAGAACCACGCCCCGAGCTTGGTTCCTCTGAGGTAACCGAGCATGGATACGTCAAAGACGAGGAAGAACACGAAGAGCCACGGCCAGTCGCCCGAGAGGGCGGCGGCAACGAGGCAGACGGCTGCGATCACGGCGCCCTCGAGGCGCTCCCATCGAATCGGATTCATGGCGTCCGGCTATCCCGGCGACCTAGCTCGCGAGGCACGAGGGGCCGAGCGCTGCCTTGAGGTCGCCATAGAGGGCGCTCGAGCGCGTCACCCGGTAGCCGTCGTCAAGGCGCATCGTGATCGGGTCGTCCCTGCCCGTCAGTACCATCCTCACCTCGACGGTTCCCGGGTGGGCACGCAGAATGCCCTTGACAAGGTCCACCATCTCGGGGGTCACGCGCGTCGCGGGAAGGGTGATCGAAACGGGGGTCGCGTCGATGGCGTTCATGGTGGGGACCCGCACCTCGAGGGCCGAGAACTGGTATCCCCCGTCGCCCCTCTCCCGCGCCCTCGCCTTGATGGCGAGCACGGAATCCTCGGCGAGGTCCCGCGCGTACTGGTCGTAGACCTTGCCAAAGAACGAGACCTCCGTCTCGCCGCTCATGTCTTCTATGGTGACGATCCCATAGGCGTTGCCCGACTTCGCGACACGACGATCCACGCGCGTGATGAGACCCGCGAACGTCACGTGATCCCCCTCGCCGACACCATGCGCCGCCGTCGCACTCAGTATCTGGTGGGTCGCCTCCGCCCTGAGCGCGTGCTCGAGGCCGCGCAGCGGGTGATCGGAGACGTAGAGCCCGAGCATGTCCCGCTCGAACGCGAGCAGGGTCTTGCGGTCCCACTCCTCGAGGGGTTGCACCACGACGTCGACGGAGGAACCCAGTTCGACCTCTCCTCCAAAGAGGTCGAACTGCCCCGTCGCCTCCTGGCGCTTGATGCCGATCACCGCGTCGACGGCCTGCTCGTGGACAGCGTTGAGAGACCGACGCGTCGTCCCAAGGGAGTCGAACGCCCCCGACTTGATGAGTGAGTCGATGGTGCGCTTGTTGCACACCGAGGCAGGCACCTTCTGGAGGAAGTCCTGGAACGAGGAAAAGTGGCCGTCCCTCTCGCGCGCCTTGATGATCTCATCCACGACGTTCGCGCCGACGTTCCGGACCGCGGTCAGACCAAAGCGAATGTCCGCACCGACGGCGGAGAAGGTCGCGAACGACGAGTTGACGTCCGGAGGTAGGACGGTGATACCCATGCGGCGACACTCGGCAAGGTAGACCGCCGACTTGTCCTTGTCGGCGCCGACGGACGTGAGGAGCGCCGCCATGAACTCGACGGGATGGTGAGCCTTGAGATATGCCGTCCAGAAGCTGATGACGCCGTACGCCGCCGTGTGCGCCTTGTTGAAGGCG
>CAZTJX010000093.1:1617-6878 GCA_964613755.1 uncultured Demequinaceae bacterium
TTCCTCGCTGTAGCCGCGCTCAATCATGCCGGCCCGGAAGGGCCCGAATTCCTTGTCGAGTACGGCCTTGTCCTTCTTGCCCATCGCCTTGCGCAGCAGATCGGCTCGCCCGAGCGAGTACCCCGCGACGATCTGCGCGGCGCGGAGGACCTGCTCCTGGTAGACGATGAGGCCGTAGGTGGGTTGCAGGACCTCGCGTAGCGGTTCCTCGAGTTCGGGGTGGATCGCCCCGACGGGCTGCATGCCGTGCTTGCGGAGCGCGTAGTTCGTGTGGGAGTTCATTCCCATCGGTCCGGGCCGATAGAGGGCGAGCACGGCGGAGATGTCCTCGAACGAGTCCGGACGCATCTGTCGAAGGAGCTGCCGCATCGCCACGCCGTCGAGTTGGAAGACGCCGAGCGTGTCTCCCCTTCCAAGAAGCGCGAAGGTTTCCTCATCCTCAAGCGGGAGGTCTTCGAGGACGAGTTCGCCCTTGCCGTTGTTGGCGAGGTTCTCGAGCGCATCGTCGAGAAGGGTCAGGGTGCGCAGCCCAAGGAAGTCCATCTTGACGAGCCCGAGCGTCTCACACGTCGGATAGTCGAACTGCGTGATAATCGCCCCGTCTTGCTCGCGGCGCATGATCGGGATGATGTCGATGAGGGGTTCGTTCGACATGATGACCCCCGCCGCGTGAACCCCCCATTGGCGCTTGAGATTCTCCAGCCCGCGGGCGAGGTCGAGCGTCTGCACGGCGTCGGGGTCCGCCTCGACGGCGGTGCGGAAGTCCTGCGCCTCGTTGTATCGATCGCTCTCGGGATCGAAGGCGGCCGCAAGCGACATATCGCGACCCTGCTGGGGTTCGGGGAACACCTTGGTCAGTTGCTCGCCGAGCGAGAACGGCTTACCGAGCACGCGAGCCGCATCCTTGAGGGCCTGCTTGGCCTTGATCGTTCCGTAGGTGACGATCTGGGCGACCTTGTCCTCGCCGTACTTGTCCGAGACGTAGCGAATGACTTCGCCGCGACGACGCTCGTCGAAGTCGATGTCGAAGTCCGGCTTGGTCTCGCGCTCGGGGTTGAGGAACCGCTCGAAGAACAGGCCGTGGACCAGGGGGTCGAGGTCCGTGATCCGCATCGCGTATGCGGCCATGGAACCCGCACCCGAGCCGCGGCCGGGGCCGACGCGTATACCGTTCGCCTTTGCCCAGCGCACGAAGTCCGCGACGACGAGGTAGTAGCCCGCGTAGCCCTTCTGTGTGATGACCCCGATCTCGAACTCGGCCCGCTCACGCACGGGCGTCGGCACACCGTTCGGGTAGCGCTCCAGTAGTCCGCGCTCAACCTCCTTGACGAACCACGAGTGCTCGTCCTCCCCTGGGGGGCACGCGAAACGGGGCATGTAGTCCGCGCTCGTGTCGAACGAGACCTCGCATTGCTCGGCGATCACGAGCGCGTTGTCGCACGCGCCCTCAAAGTCCGCAAAGGTACGACGCATGTCCTCGGTGTCGCGCAGGTGGTACGAGTGCCCGTCGAACTTGAAGCGGCCCTCGTCGGCGAGTGTCATCCCCGACTGGATGCACAGGAGCGCCTCCTGCGCCTCCTTGTCCTCGGCCTTCGTGTAGTGCGAGTCGTTCGTCGCGACGTACGGCGCTCCCAGATCCTTCTTGAGCTGTACGAGATCCGCCATGACGCGGCGTTCGATCTCGGCGCCGTGATCCATCATCTCGACGTAGTAGTACTCGCGCCCGAAGATATCCTGCATCTCTCCGGCGGCCTTGAGCGCGGCGTCGTACTTCCCCAGGCGCATGAGGGTTTGAATCTCGCCGGAAGGGCAGCCCGTCGCCCCGATCAGGCCCCCCGAATAGCGGTTGAGGAGATCCCGGTCGATGCGCGGCTTGTAGAACTGGCCCTCGAGGGAAGCGAGAGAGCCCATGCGGAAGAGGTTGTGAAGACCGGTGTTGTTCCGCGCCCATAGCGTCATGTGCGTGTACGCGCCGTTCGCGGAGACGTCGTCGCTCGACTGTGTCTGGTCGCCCCACTTGACCCGGGTCCGATCGGCACGGGCCGTCCCCGGCGTCATGTACGCCTCGAGGCCGATCACGGGCTTGATACCCGCCTTCCTGGCCTTCGACCAGAAGTCATACGCACCGAAGAGGAATCCATGATCGGTGATCCCCATCGCCTTCTGGCCGAGGCGCTGGGCCTCCTCAAAGAGATCGTCTAGCCGGGCCGCCCCATCGAGCATCGAGTAGTCCGTGTGCACGTGTAGATGGACAAACTCGCTTTCGGACATGGAGCCGATTCTAGGCTCGCCCTTCGCGAGGTCCCCGCTTGCCGGGCGCGCGTCGAGGAAACTCTCGTGGCACAGGACCGGACGGGACCCCGCCGTCGTCCTCCTCGGCCGCTATGACCTTGACGCCATCGCGATGCCAGATCCCCTCGTCGAGATACTCTTCGCCCTCGATGACGTAGCCCATCGCTTCGTAGAACGGGATCGCTTGAACCTGCGCACTGAGCGCGATGGCGACGCTGCCTCCGCTCCCGTAGCGCTCAAGAGCCGCCCATTCGATGGCGTCCATCAAGACGCGCCCTACCCCGGACCGTCGCGAATCCCGTGCGATCGCGACCCTCCCGATGTGCGGGTGTCCGTCCTCCCCCGGCTTCTGAAGACGCCCCACGCCCAGTACGGAGTCCCGAGCGCCCGTGTCGTCATCTGCGTCGGCGATGGCAAGGAAGTGAAGCGTGTCCGGATCGTCGTCGAGGTCATCCCTCTCCCCCTCGACGCTCACCCCCTGCTCCGTGACGAAGACCTCGAAGCGCAGCGCGAGCGCGGCCGCGTGTTGCCACGGCTCGGTCGCGATGATGACGCGCACTCCTAACCCCTCAACGCCTCAAGGGCGTTGGACAGGTCCGCGGGGTAGGGGCTTTCGAACTCCACGCGCGCGCCAGAGACGGGGTGTTCGAACGCGAGTCGCACCGCGTGAAGCCACTGGCGCGTGAGCCCAGCCTTCTGAGCGAGCGCGGGATCCGCCCCGTATGTGAGATCGCCGACGAGAGGGTGGCGGAGAGCGGCCATGTGCACGCGGATCTGGTGGGTGCGACCTGTCTCGAGTTCGATCTCCAGGAGAGAGGCCGCCGGCATCATCTCGAGCACGACGTAGTGCGTGACGGAGTGTCGACCATCGGAGGTGACCGCGAACTTGTAGTCGGCGGTCGGATGGCGTCCGATCGGAGCATCGACCGTTCCCTCGGTGGGATCGAGGTGCCCCTGGGCGAGCCCGTGATAGGTCTTATCAACCTCGCGAGCCTTGAAGGCGCGTTTGAGCGCCGAGTACGCGATATCGGACTTCGCAACCGCCATCAATCCCGAGGTTCCGACGTCGAGGCGATGCACAATCCCCTGGCGTTCGGCCGCCCCCGAGTCTGCGAGTGTGACTCCGGATGAGGCGAGGGCCCCAACCACGGTCGGTCCCATCCATCCGGGAGACCCGTGCGCCGCTACCCCGACGGGCTTGTCGACGATCGCGATGTTCTCGTCCTCGAACACGAGGGGAAGACCCCCGGGCACGGAGGGTTCCTCGCGGGAGTCGTCCGCAGTCGGTAGGACGACGGTGAGCAGGCCGTCGGCGAGGAGGTCGGACTTGCGGAGAACCCGACCGTCGAGGTCGGCCCCTCCACCGTCGAGTATCGAGGCGGCCGCGGTCCGACTCAGGCCGAGCGCGCGGGCGACGGCGACGTCCGCCCGACTCCCGACGAGGCCCTCAGGCACGGGAACGCGGCGCGTGTCGCTCACGCCTCAGGATCCTCCGGCATGCTGGCGGCGCGAAGCCGCGCCGCCTCGGCCTTCGCTCGCACCTGCTTGGGGGTTGGCTCCAGGAGGTAGACACCACGCCACACCGCGATGACCGCGGCTGTGGCCGCGCCGACGATGGCGATGTCCGCGACGTTGCCGACGAACCAGTCGTAATAGCCGATCATGTCGACCACGGCGCCTCTGCCGGGCCCCGGTCCACGAAACAGACGGTCGGAGAGGTTTCCCAACGCGCCCCCGAGCGCGAGACCGATGATTGCGACTCCGAGCCGACCGCGCGCCCTGTGAATGTGGGTGATGAGCCAGATGGTAATCGCCACCATGGTGGCGGTGATGATCCACGTGCTTCCGCGAAGGACCGAGAGTGCGGCACCTGAGTTGTACTCGAGTTGGAGCGTGAGATAGTCCCCGATGAGGGAGACGTGACGGCCATCGAGTAGCGCCGCCTGGGCCCACCACTTCGTGAGTTGGTCAACGACGACGACCGCGAGAGCGACCAGCCACACGGCTGGCCGCAGGGTCACCTGCGCTCTTCCCGTTGCTTGCACGTCACACAGTGCGTCGCACGCGGAAACGCCTGGAGGCGCGCCTTCCCGACACCCTCGCCACACACCACGCACGCACCGAAATGGTGCCGCTGAACACGCCGCAGCGCCTCGACACTCTGCTCGAGCATCTCGCGCGTCGGCTTGATCGTCGCCCGAGCCATCCTGAGTGTGCAGGAGGTCGTCGAGTTCGGCCGCATTCGCCTCGACCTCAACAACGAGCCTCTCCACGTCCTCGTTGAGCGACTTGACGATCGCGCGGAGCTCCGACACCTTCCACGGCTCGTCGCCGTCGCGTACGGGAAGCGCGCGCGCTTCCGCCGCCTTGATGTCCGCGGGATCCACCACGATGATCGTGACGTCCGTGCTCGTCATGACTCTCCTTGACTCGGTTAGGTGAGACTAGTCGGCTCTCGCCCGTACCGCAATCCGATTCCCTACAGGGTGGGCAGGGAGTTGGGCATCCGATCCTTGCCCGCCCCGTGATCAAGATCGCCGAGGAGGTTCTCCAGGTACGCCTTGAGGCGCGTCCGGTAGTCGCGCTCGAAGCGTCGGAGGTCGTCGATCTTGCGTTCGAGGTCTGCGCGATCGGCGCCAAGGTTCTCGAGCCGCTGCTGAGCGTCACGCTCGGCGCGGGTGCGAATACGGTCACCCTCCGCCTTCGCGTCGAAGATGATGCGTTCGCGCTCCTCTTCTCCCGAGCGTACGTAGTCGTCGTGGAGCTTCTGTGCCATGGCGAGCATGGACGAGGGTGAGGGCGGATTGGTGGTGTCCGTGGCGGCCTGCAGGAGGGCGGAGGCACCGTGGCTCGCGGGGCTCGACTCGGCGGCACGCAACTCGGCTTGGGCGCGATCACGCTCGCGCGTCAAGGCGTCGATCGTCTCGGCAACGGCGTCCAGGAAGTCATCAACCTCATCCTGGTCGAAG
>CAZTJX010000094.1:0-6825 GCA_964613755.1 uncultured Demequinaceae bacterium
GTTGATATCCGCGCCCAACTGCTTGGACGCCATGACGATGTACGCGCCGCCATACGCCTTGCGCGTGATCACGGTGACCAGAGGGACGGTCGCCTCGGCGTAGGCGAAGATCAGCTTCGCACCGCGTCGGATGATGCCCTGATACTCCTGGTCCGTGCCGGGGAGAAAGCCCGGCACGTCGACGAAGGTCACCACGGGGATGTTGAAGGCATCGCAGGTCCGAACGAAGCGCGCCGCCTTCTCTGCGGCGTTGATGTCGAGCGTTCCCGCCATGGACTTGGGCTGGTTTGCGACGATGCCGACGGAATGCCCCTCGACGTGCCCGAAACCGATCACGATGTTCGTCGCATAGAGGGGCTGGACCTCGAGGAACTCTCCGTCGTCGAGGACGGTCTCGACCACGGTCTTCATGTCGTACGGCTTGCTATCGCTGTCGGGGACGATCGAGTCGAGCGCAAGGTCGTCGTCCGTGGGGGTGAGGAGGTTCTCGATGTCCCACGAAGGGGGATCGGTCAGGTTGTTCTGGGGGAGGAACTGGAGCAGGTGCTTGACGTAGTCGATCGCGTCGTCCTCGTCGGTGGCCAGGTAGTGCGCGACACCGGACTTGACGTTGTGCGTCTGACCACCGCCCAACTGCTCGAACGTCACCTCTTCGCCCGTGACGGACTTGATGACGTCGGGGCCGGTGATAAACATCTGCGAGGTGCCGTCCGCCATGACGATGAAGTCGGTGAGTGCAGGGGAGTAGACCGCGCCGCCCGCGGACGGGCCGAGGATGATCGAGATCTGGGGGATGACTCCCGAGGACGCAACGTTGCGGCGGAAGATCTCGGCGAATTGGGTGAGTGCCGCGACGCCCTCCTGGATCCGAGCTCCCCCGCCATCGGAGATCCCGACCAGAGGTACGCCGGTCCGGAGTGCAAAATCCTGGATCTTGGCGATCTTCTGACCGTGGACCTCGCCAAGCGATCCGCCGAACACCGTGAAGTCCTGCGAGTACACCGCGACCTGACGGCTGTCGATCGTCCCGTATCCGGTGACGACGCCGTCGCCGTACGGCCGTTTCTTCTCCAGGCCGAAGTTGCGGGAACGATGCCGGTTCAGGGCGTCGATCTCGATGAACGAGCCCTCATCGAGCAAAGCGAGGACGCGCTCTCGAGCGCTCTTCTTCCCGCGCGCGTGCTGCTTCTCTTGCTTCTCGGCCTCGGGGGCCGTGACGGCGGCGTCCAGGCGGGTCTTGAGCGCGTCGCGCGCACCCGCCGTGGTTTTCGACGCGCCAGTTTTCTTTGGGGTCACGGTGTGCACCTTCCTGGATACGGAGTTAGCCTAGTCGTGTGGACGTAGAGACCCGCGATTCCATTGAAGAATCTCGGTTCGCGCTGGACGGGCGTCAGTTGCTGGCTTGCCTCACGTGGCCGAGCGGTCCGCTCGCGAGCCTCACCGTCGTGCCCGAGACGGACTCCACCAACGCCGATGCGCTCGCGGCCCTGCGCTCGGGCCCGCGTGTCCCGCACTTCAGCGCCTTCGTGGCGGATCACCAGCGCGCCGGGCGTGGTCGGGGCGGCCGCGCCTGGGTGACGCCGCCGGGAACATCCCTGACGGTAAGCGTTGTCCTGCGTCCCGAGGTCGCCCGTGCGGCGTTCGTCTGGGTGCCGATGCTCTCCGGGCTCGCCGTTGTGCGAGCGCTCGCCGGACTCGGCGTGAGCGCGCGCCTCAAGTGGCCGAACGACGTCGTGGTGGAATTCGAGGATGCCGACGAGATTCCGGGCTGGGGTTTCAGCCGTAAGGTCGCGGGGATTCTCTGCGAGGTTGAGCTCGACGCTGTCGTCGTCGGGATCGGGATCAACGTTTCGCAGCGGGCGGACGAAATGCCGGTGGTGCATGCCACGTCTCTCGAAGCCGCGGGTTCATCCTCCCTCTCGAGGGGTGCGCTCCTCAGCAGGGTCGTGCGTGAACTCGACGCCCTCATCCTCGCCTGGGAGCGCGAACCCGCGATGGCCCGCGACCTCGTGGCACGAGCGTGCACCACGATCGGCCAGGACATCGTCGTCGATGTCCCCGGCGCGGCACCCCTGACGGGGAACGCCGTGGGGCTCTCCTCCGACGGAGGTCTGGAGGTTAGGCTCGCGAGCGGGGAGATGCGTACCGTTCTCGCTGGCGACGTGCGGGTGCGCACCGTCGTCTAGTCAAACGGGGTCTGCTGAGAGTCCCGCGTTCCAGATGTGAGACATTCAACTTAGGTAAACCTCGCTTCGCCCTTTTGGCGGTGGCACGATGGGTTCAGGCACAACTTCGGGAGAGCACCATGAGTGCAACGGCTGGCTTTGACGTACCCCAATTCGGCGACGACGGGATGTTTCCCGGCCGTCGCGGCTGGGCCTCGGTCCCCAGCACGGTCATGTTCTGGGCGATGATCTTCACCATCGTCTACTTCGCGACGCGCAACACGGCGATCGAGGATTCGGTGGCCGCGGACGGATACATTGCGGCGCTCCTGATCACATTCATCGTCGCGATCTTCTTCGCGATCCCGGCGACGAACCTCCTCCTTGGCAGGATCCTCGATGACGCGACCCGAACGATGCCCGGCTGGAGAGCGGGCTTGTCGTTCGGGCTCACAGGAGTTCTGCTCGGAGTGGTACCCGCCGCCTTCATCTTTATGGTCAACAACGCCTACGGATGGCTACCTTTCACGCAGCTCATCATTCCGTCGGCGCTCGCGCCGTGGCTCTCCCGCGTGATGCTCGAACGAACCCTGAGGAGCCGAAGGCTCGAGGTGCTGTCACTCGTGTTTACGGCGTTGGTTGTCATCGGTTCGCTCAGCATCGGAGTGAGCGTATTCACGGGGAGGATCTAGTCACGAGCGTCCGACGCCGTGGATACTGGCGGTGTGGATGCCAGCGGCAGTATCGCCAGTAAGGGACGCGCCGACCCCGAGGGCGGCGACGTCATCCTCGCGCGTCCGGGATGGCTTGGCTCGCTTGATCGCGCGCGGGGCCGCTTCTTCAACGCGCAAACGCGGCGACCGTGGATGGCGGCCGCGATCGGCTCCGCGGTCTTCACCGTGCTCTTCTGGCTGAGCGTGGCATCCGGCATCGGCAGGCTCACGCTTCCGCACGGCCAATCCCTCGGTGGCTACCCCGCCGCCGTGGTGGGGCTGTACTTCGCGGCCGTGGTCGTGGCGGGTCCCATGCTCTCTCACACGGCCGGCTACCTCGTCGATCGCGCGACCTCCGGCTGGCGCAGGGATGACGCGGTCGCGGTCTTCGTCGGTTTGGGCGCGGTGCTCGCGATCGCGGCCGTGGCGTTCATCATGGCCTTCGCGCCGAGCAGGGAGGCCTTCGCTCCCGCCCTATGGATGTTCGGCCTGCCGTTGCTCATCGCCCTGGGGGTGACGCGCTACGTCATCGATGACGTCCTCGAGTCTCGGACCTGGACGATCGTCGTGCTGGCAGTCGCGTACACCCCCTCGCTGCTCGCCGCCCTCGTACTCCTCGGACTGTACGTCGGCCACGCGACGATTCCCGCCTAGGGCCCTTCCATGGACGGCTGGACCCCGGCGGGTGGTGCGGATCCGGTGCCGTGGCTGCTCGACGGCTCCAATCCATCGGTGCGTTACTTCGCGCTGACGGACCTCATTGGGGCACCCCCCGACTCGAGGGATGTCGTCGAGGCGCGCCGCGCGATCATGACCGACGGGCCCGTACCAGCGATACTCGCCGAACAGCAGGGCGACGGCCACTGGGAGGGACGCGACCTGTTCTATCGGGCCAAGTATCGGGGGACGGTCTGGCAGTTCATCATCCTCGCGTCCCTGGGTGCCGACGGCGCGGACGAGCGGGTGCGGGCCGGATGCGAGGCGATCCTGCGGGATTCGCAGGACGCCGAGTCCGGCGGGTTCGCCGTCGATCGCGCAAAGACCGCCGGGGGCGGACGGCACAGCATGGTCGTTCCGTGCCTTACCGGGAACATGGTGTGGAGCCTGGTGCGGTTGGGCATGTTCGACGATCCAAGGGTGCAACGGGCCATCGACTGGATCACCACGTATCAGCGCTTCGATGACGGCGACGGCGACGCGCCTACGGGCTGGCCCTACGAGCGGTCGGAGATGTGCTGGGGCCGCCACACGTGTCACATGGGGGCAGTCAAGGCGCTCAAGGCGCTGGCCGCGATTCCCTCTGAGCGACGCTCGCCGGAAGCCGAGCGCACGCTCGCCGACGGAGCCGAATACCTCCTGCGCCACCACATCCACAAGCGAAGCCACGATCTGACGAGGACGTCCAAGCCGGGGTGGCTACGCCTCGGCTTTCCCCTCATGTATCAATCCGATGTGCTCGAGATCCTGGATATCCTGACGTCCCTCGGCTACCACGACGAGCGCATGAGCGAGGCGCTCTAGGTGGTCGCGAAAAGGGCAGACACCGACGGACGGTGGCGGCTTGACAGCACTTTCAATGACCGTTTCATCGTTCCGATCGAAGCCAAGGGCAAGCCGAGTCGCTGGGTGACCCTCGGGGCGTTGCGGGTCCTCTCGGCCGCCTCGTCACGGGTCTGACGGGCCGACCGCCAAACGCCACCGTGCCAGGCATCCCGAGGATCGTCGGACGTGCCGGACCTCTGCTCGGCGTATCCGTTCAGGTCTTGGTGTCGTCTACCGCCTCGATCAGGCTCGGGTCGTCGTTGCGGATGTTTCCCACGTTCGTGCCAACGGGCCGCGTCGCCATTGCGGGCGAAGGTGCCGCGACCGCGGCCATGAGCTCGTCGGCCGAGGCATCGGCATCCATCCAGGCGTCGCACGCCTCGGTGCCGAGCATGACTGGCTGGCGGTCGTGGATCGCCGCGAGTTCGCCCCTCGCGGCCGAGGTCAGGATGCTGAACGTAAACGTGCGGAAATCGCCGTCCTTGCGTGTCTCCCACACTCCGGCCAGGGCGAGAGGCGATTCGTCCTCGCGGAAGATGAAGTAGGGCTGCTTGCGTCCCTCGCGCGCCTGCCACTCGTAGTATCCGCTTGCGGGGACCAGGCAGCGGCGCTGGGCGAAGGCCGCGCGGAACGATGGTTTCTCCGTGATGGTTTCCGAACGCGCGTTGAACATCTTGGCTCCCACCGACGCATCCTTCGCCCATGTGGGTACCAGGCCCCATCGTGCGGCGATCAGGCGGCGCTTGCGGGGGACGTCTCCGGCGTCTCGATCCACAGGAGCCAGCGTCACGATGGGCGCGAGCTGCATGGGTCCGATGTTCCACGAGGGAGGAAGAAGGCGGGCGTCGTGAGCGGCCTCGGCGACGGCGAATTCGTCGAGCAGATCCTGCTCGTCGAGGAAGTTCGCGTAACGCCCGCACATGAAAACAGCCTGTCACGCGGCGGCGACCTTTCGATATCGCGCTTTCGGAGCGGCGGGGCATCGTGGCTCCTCGTCGGCGTGAGCGGCGCGTCTCATCCGGAGCGTGCCCGCCCCGTCAGGATCGTGTAGGGCACGGCAAATCCCAACGGTGTTATCCCTCACATCGTGGCCGCGCTCCGGGGCGGCGAACGCGTCGTGGCTCGCGGAAACGGCCTCGTCAGGGAAGGCGCATTTGGGGCGGGGAAATCGGTCGGTGTGATCCCTCACATGGGCGGTTTGTCCGTATCCGACGGGAGTTGTCGAGACCCGGTCCCTGCCGAGATTCCGCGGCGCGTTACGTAATTGTTACCGCTCAACCGTTGCGGTGCGGACGGATGTTAGGGCTAACATGAACTCGCTACCCTGCGACGAGGCAGGACGTGAGTAGCCCGACTCTTGAACGGGCCCCAGACACGGAGGTTTTTGGGAATGAAGAGGAAACTCGTTAGTGGAGCGCTGTTGGCCGGAGCTATGGCTATGAGCTTGACGGCGTGCTCCAGTTCGGATGACACGACCACGACTGCAGGTGGAGACACCGGCGGCGACCTGATCAAGATTGGCTTCGCGCAGACCGGCTCTGAGAGCGGATGGCGTGCGGCCAACACCGAGTCGATGAAGGAAGCGTTCTCCGAGGCCAACGGCTTCGAGCTGATCTTCAACGCCGCGGACAATAAGCCGGAAGCACAGCTCGCCGCTGTGAGCAGCTTCATCAACCAGGGCGTCGACGCGATCATCATCGCGGCGGTCGTCACTACCGGTTGGGACGATGTGCTGACGCAGGCGAAGGACGCCGGCATCCCGGTCATCCTTGAGGACCGCACGATCGACGCCGACGAGAGCCTCTACGCGGCTTGGTATGGCCTCGACTTCCTTGAAGAGGGCGTGAAGGCAGGCGAGTGGGCCGCTGAGCAGTACGGCGACACCCCGACCAACATGGTGGTGCTCGAGGGCACGACCGGTTCGGGACCCGCCATCGACCGCGCGACCGGCTTCGACTCGGCCATCGAGGGCACGCAGATCACGAAGATCGTCTCGCAGACGGGTGACTTCACGCGTGCCGGCGGTAAGGCCGTCATGGAGGGCTTCCTCCAGAAGTACGGCGTTGACGGCATCGACCTTCTGTTCGCTCACAACGACGACATGGGCCTTGGTGCCATTGACGCGATCGAGGCCGCCGGTGGCGTCCCCGGTGAGGACATCAAGATCATCACGATCGACGCTGTCCACGACGGCATGGTGGCGCTCTCCGAGGGCAAGATCAACTACATCGTTGAGTGCAAGCCGCTCCTCGGCCCTGGGGTCGCGGAGATCGTCAAGCAGGTTCTTGCCGGCGAGACCGTCGAGAAGAAGCAGTACGTTGAGGACGACGTCTTCGACCAGGCAGCGGCCATCGCGGCGCTTCCTGACCGCAAGTACTGAGTTCGTAGTACCTTGGCCGCAAGGC
>CAZTJX010000095.1:0-6809 GCA_964613755.1 uncultured Demequinaceae bacterium
GGTCACTAGGCGTTTCAACTCTCCGATTTCGGTATTGTCATCGCGCCGCTTCGCGACGGCGTCGAGCTCGTCGAGGAGAAGGACGCACGGCTCTTGCTTCGCGTATTCGAGGACCTGGCGGACGTTGCCTCCCGTGCGCCCTAGGAGACTGCTCATCACGGAGGCAAGGTCGAGTGTAAGGAGAGGGCGTCCAAGCTGTTGGGCGAGCCAGCGCGCTGCCATGGTCTTGCCGACGCCCGGTGGGCC
The DNA here is from genome assembly GCA_964613755.1 of uncultured Demequinaceae bacterium. Lineage (GTDB taxonomy): Bacteria > Actinomycetota > Actinomycetes > Actinomycetales > Demequinaceae > JAFGBM01. The sequence goes on from CAZTJX010000095.1 coordinate 247, forward strand.
GGTGAACAACGCCGTCCTGGTTGGTGCGAGGCCCGCTTGAAAGAGGAGTTCGGGTGACTTGTGTTCTTGAATGAGTTGACTGAGTACGCGCATTAGCGAGTCGGTGAGAATGGGTTGGTTTGGAAGAACAACCGGGTACTCAAGCTTCACAAGTGGAAGGCGCGACTCCTTGTCGACCGGGTGAGATCTCACGGTGGCGCCGGGCAGTTGGCTCCGCGTGATGTCGTCCCGAAGGAGGTCGACGAGGCCCGCCGCCAACGCCGGATGGCTCGCCTTTTGGCGTCGAGCGATACCGCGGATTAGCGGGGTTGACTCGGGGCGTGATCCTCCGAGCGCGAGTCGCGCAAGGTTCAGCAAGTCTTCCTCGAGTGTCGGTACCTGTGGCACTCTCTTTTGGTTGGGCACGTCCATGGTCCTGACGATACCACGGAAGTGGACTAGAAAAGCTACGGCCACGAAAACTAGTCCACCCTACGTTTGCGATCTGGGGTGTTCCGCGATCCCCGCGAGAGCCTGGATAGGCAACGGCTGCCCGCCCGCCGACGGTGTGTCGATCACGCCACTCGCGCGGGGCGGACCAACGCATTTCGTGGGATACGCCAAGGCGGCATGGAAGGTCATGGTGTTCTTGCTGTCGCGACGATCGAAATGGGTGTGGCGAGTCTTGTCTCTTCGAGGCGCCTGCCGACGCGTTGGCATCGGGGGCGAGACTCCGGAGGCCCACATCAGTACTGTCGTCATTGTGACGAACATGGTCTCGTGGCCCCCGGCCCTCATCGACGAGATTGCCGCGCGCCGGTGCGTCATCGTCCTGGGCGCGGGCGCGTCGGCGTCGTCCACCAGCAAGCAGGGCAAGCACCCGCCGAGCTGGGTCGGGCTGCTTGAGGGCGCCCTCCCGCTCGTGCCCGACGAGGAGGATCGCACCGTCGCCCAGCACCTGATGGAGCGCGGCGCCTACCTCGACTCCGCCCAGGTGATCTGGAGCTCGGCGCCCAAGGCGGCGTTCGCGTCGTTCCTGCGCGACGTGTTCGCGCCGGGGGAGTACGCGCCGTCGGCCGTGCACCAGATGGTCGCGCGCCTCGACCCCAAGGTGGTCGTCACCACCAACTACGACACGATCTACGAGACGCAGGCTGCGGCCGCGTACGGCGCCGACGCCGTCGTCGTCCGCAAGTTCTACGAGCCCGACCTGGTGGACGACCTCCGCGGCGCCACACGCGTGGTGGCCAAGGTGCACGGCTGCGTGACCGCGCTCGAGCGCATCATCCTCACCCGCCGCCAGTATTTCGACGCGCGCCGCAAACACTCGGACTACTACGCCGGCCTCGACGCGCTGGTGCTGTCGAGCACGCTGCTGTTCGTCGGCTCGGGCTTCGGCAACGACCCCGACATCGACCTGCTGCTCCAGAACGCCAACATCACCGCGCCGTCCAAGAAGCGCCACTACGCCCTGGTGCCCGGCGGCTGGCCCGACGCCGTGCGGGACGCGCTCTCGTACACGTACAACGTGGATTTCGTGGAATACGAGGCGGGGCACCACGAGCAGGTCCCCGAGGCGCTGGAGGCGCTCGCCCTCGCGGTGGAGGAGCGACGGGCCTAGCGCGCCCCTCCCGATTCGGGGCGAAGCGTGGCAACCGGTATCGACCGCGTCGCCCCTCGGCGGAGCAACCCGCGGTATCGTCCGCCGAGTTGACCCGGTGCACGCTCGCCACATCTAGACCCGACATGTGACCTACGCCACATTCGCGTTGCGCAAGGGGCATTAAGGGGGCAATTGAGAGAAGATGGGGCAAGGCCGCCGACCGGCGGTCGACGTAAGCGGGGGAGTTTGCGTGGTTCGCGAACTCCGGCTCAACCTGACGTTCTCAGCACGCCAGGAACCGGAACGGCCACCGTCCCCGCGCCTAGGCATAAGGAGAGTCCCATGGACAAGTGGACCGTCTTCCAGAACAGCAGGGTTGTGCGCATCTCCGCGAGCGCAAGCACGCTCATCGCCGTCGCCGCGATCGTCGGCGCCGGGTGGAAGTGGAACTGACTTCACGCACGCGTAGCGGCGGCGCCGGGAGTCAACTCCCGGCGCCGCCCTTGCGTCTCGCCACGTATGTCGCGTTTGTCGGAACCCTTGGACTCATCGGCATCGCCATCGCGGCGATCGCCACGCCCTGGGCATCGACACTCGACCTGATCGTCCTCTGGCCCGCCGTCTTCCTCGCCGTCGCGGCCATCACCGGCGAGGTGAAGCCCATCGTCGTCAGCACACGAGCGCAGGAGAGGACGCTCTCGACCTCCGCTCCGTTCGTGCTCGCCCTCGTCGCCGTGGCCGGCGTTGGGGTCGCGGTACTCGTTCAGGCGATCGCGAGCCTCGCCGACGACATCCACCAACGTCGCGAATTCAGGAAGTCGCTTTTCAACACCTCCCAGTACGCGCTCAGCGTGCTCAGCGCAGGGGCCGTCTACGCGTGGCTGACCGGAGCCCCCTTCTTCGGCACACCCACGGTCGTCGAGCCGCGGGACATCCTCCCACTTCTCGCCGCGGGCCTTGCGATGTTCGGGGTGAATTGGATCGTCGTCGCGAGAGTCGTCTCCCTCTCAACCGCGCAGTCGTTGTGGTCCGTTCTGCGCAAAGACCTGAAGGACTTCCTCGTCACAAACGTCGTCCTCCTGAGTGCGGGAGGAATCGCCGCGATCGTGGCCGCGGATGGGATCGGCGCCCTCGCGCTCCTGGCCGCACCCGTTGCCGCCGCCCACTTGTTCGCGGCAGCGGTCGCCCGCCATGCGCATGACGCGACGCACGACGCCCTTACCGGCCTCGGGAATCGCTGGCTGCTCCAGAACGAGGTGGGGCAGGCGCTGGACGCCGTGCACAGTTCGTCGGCCGACGGCCCGGGCCTTGTGCTCCTTGACCTCGATCACTTCAAGGACTTCAACGACACGCTTGGCCACAACGTCGGCGACCGGATCCTTCTCGAGGTAGCAGAGAGGCTCGTCGACGCCTCGCCCGAGGACTCGTCGGTCCATCGACTCGGAGGCGACGAGTTCGCGGTCATCGTCCACGGGGGCACCGCCGAGACCCGAAATGTGGCGAGCGGCCTCCTCGCCGCGCTCGACAAGGCGATCCCCGTGGAGGATCTTGAGCTGCTCGTCAGGGCGAGCGTCGGGGTCGCGGTCGCACCGCTCCACGGCACGGACGCCGAGACCCTGCTGAAGAACTCGGACATCGCCCTGTATCACGCCAAACTCGAACGGGACCGCATCAGCGCCTTCTCTCCCGAGTTCGACGTCAACTCCGTGGAACGCCTCCAACTTCTCGGTGACCTTCGGATTGCCATCGACACGGGCGGCCTGCACGTGGCCTATCAGCCGCAGGTGGATCTTGATCGACGGACCACCGTGGGCGTCGAGGCACTCGTTCGTTGGGACCACCCGAAGCGCGGGGCGATTCCGCCAGACGAATTCATCCCTCTCGCGGAGAAGTCCGGCCTCATTTTCCCCCTCACGACGTTCGTTCTCGATGCGGCGCTCGGCCAACTCGCGCACTGGCGCGCGTCGGGTCGCAACCTCCGCATGGCCATCAACCTGTCCGCGAGGGATCTGTCCGATCTTGCGTTGCCAGGGAGGGTCTCCGCGGCGGTGGCCCGGCACCGGGTTCCGCCGAGGGCGGTCGTGCTCGAGGTGACCGAGACCGGGATCTTCTCGGACCCCGCGCGCGCCGATATCGTGATCCGCGCACTTCGCGAGCTCGGGGTCGCGATCGCGATCGACGACTACGGCACCGGCAACGCCTCCCTTGGGTACCTCAAACGCCTCAAGATCGACGAACTCAAGATCGACCAGTCGTTCGTAAGCGATATCGGCACCGACGAGCACGACCTCATCATCGTGCGGTCGACGATCGAGCTCGCGCGGGCGCTCGGGCTTCGCGTTGTCGCCGAGGGGATCGAGGACGAGTCGACGACCGAGACTCTGCGCGAGTTGGGCGGTGTCATCGGGCAGGGATACCACCTTGGCCGTCCGGCGACGCCGGAGGCGATCGACGAGCGATTCGACGCCGAGCGACGCCCGACTACCCCAACGGCGAGTAGCTAGCCATGCTGGTGGTGGCGTCGTGCCTGCTTGCCGTGGTGTCACCGCTGCTCGTCCTGCGGTGGCCCGCCGGCCTGCTCTCTCATCGCTGGCGGTGGCCCCTACTCATCTGGGCGACACTCGCGCTCCAGGTGGTGGCGATCAAGGTGGAGATGCCGGAGGCGGCCGCTGCAACCCTGCATATTGCGACCTACGCCGTCGCGCTCGGATTCCTGTGGATGAATCGGCACGCCGCCGGCGTATGGGTCGTCGCGGCGGGGGCGTTCTCCAACGGGCTCACGATCGCGCTCAACGGGGGTGTCCTGCCCGCGAGCGCCGGCGCGGTCGCTTCGGCTGGGCTCGACCGCGACCTCGCCTTCGCCAACTCGGCCGTTCTTGACCACCCCGTACTGCCCTGGCTGGGGGACGTCTTCGCGTGGCCGGAGCCCCTTCCCCTCGCCAACGTCTTCTCCGTCGGCGACGTGATCATCGTCGTCGGCGTTGCGATCGCCGCGTGGACGGGGACGCGGCGGCTGGGGACGGCGCCGGAGAAGGCGTCAGGAGAGCGCCAGAGCTAGAGCACCACCGTCCGGCGATCCCGCCTGCGGAGGAGCCACTTGCGGGCTTCCATCACGAGCGGTACGGCGAATGCGAGCGCGAGGCACCGGCCCCACTGATCGATCGTCAGAGGCGCCGTGGAGAAGGCATCGTTGAGCACGGGCACGTAGACCACGGCGAACTGCAGGGCCAGGGAGACCATCACCGCCGCCCACAGCCACGGGTTGGTGAACAGGTGGTGGAGGACGCTCTGGGTCTCGGAGCGCGCGGAGAAGGCATTCATCAACTGCGTGAGGACGAGCACGGTGAAGGCCACCGTGCGTGCGGTGGCCACGCTCTCAGAGCCGTCCACGAGCCCCCCGGGAAGTTCCATGTCAATGGAGAAGAGCGTGACGAGGGCCATGACCGCCCCCGTGAGCGCGATGCCACCCCACATGCGCCGGTCGACCAGCCGCTCCGATGGGCGTCGAGGCCTGCGTGACATCAGATCGTCGGCGTAAGGCTCGGCGCCAATCGCCAGCGCGGGCCCCAGATCGGTGACGAGATTCATCCACAGGATCTGGCCGGCGAGCAGGGGGGCGACCACGGCGCCGCTCCCATCGCGCAGTCCCAGCCAGGCCGCTCCGACGACACCCAGGAACACCGCGAGCACCTCGCCGAAGTTCGAGGCGAACATGTAGCGCAGGAAGCGCTTGATGTTGTCCAGCAGGCCGCGGCCCTCGTTCACCGCCAGGACGATCGTCGCGAAGTCGTCGTTCGTCAGGATCATGTTCGAGGCCTCGCGCGCCACCTCCGTTCCCCCGAGCCCCATCGCGACGCCAATGTCTGCGCTGCGCAAGGCCGGGGCGTCGTTGACGCCGTCACCCGTCATGGCGACGACCTCGCCGTGGCTCTGGAGCGCGTCAACGATGCGCAACTTGTGCTCGGGCGCCACGCGCGCGAACACCGAAGCCGTCCTCACGGCCTCACGCAGCGCCTCATCGCTCATCTCGGCAAGCTCGACTCCGGTGACGACGTGGGGGTCCTCCGTCACGATGCCCAGATCGAGGGCAATGGCCGACGCGGTGAGCGGGTGGTCGCCCGTGATCATGATGACGCGGATTCCCGCGCCCTGTGCCGCGGCGACCGCGGCCCGCGCCTCGCCGCGCGGGGGGTCAACGATTCCCACGACGCCCGCCAGGACCAGGTCCCGCTCAAGCGACGACTCCTCGGCCTCGGACTCCGTAGGCCCCCGGCGGAACGCGACGGCAAGGGTTCTCATACCCTCGGCGGACATCCGTTCGACCTCGGCGAGCACGCGGGCGTGGCCTGCCTCGTCGAGCGGGTGTTCCTCGTCCTCGACGAGCTCCGCCGTGCACGCATGGAGCAGCACGTCAGGGGCGCCCTTTGCGGCGACGTAGAAGCCCCCGTGCCCGTCCGACGCGACCACGGACATGCGCTTGCGCTCCGAGGTGAACGGGACGGAGCCGAGCTGAGAGAACCTCTCTCGCCGGGCCACGGCAAGCCCCAACTCCCACTCCGCCGTGAGGAAGGCCGCCTCCGTGGGGTCGCCCGCGAACGTCGGATCGTCGTCGTCTCCGCTTACTTGGGCGTCATTCGCCAGAGCGCCGCCCGTCATCACGGCCGTGACCTCGGCCCTCCGCGCCCCATGCGGAAGGCCATCGAGGGCTCCCGTGAGTTCGGTCTCGCCCGACGCCGTGACGACGTGTGTGATCGTCATGCGGTTCTGGGTGAGGGTGCCGGTCTTGTCCGAGCAGATAACGGAGGCGGAGCCGAGCGTCTCGACCGAGGAGAGGTCCCTGACGATCGCGTGGCGTCTGGCCATGCGCTGCACCCCAAGGGCGAGCACGACCGACAGGATCGCGGGAAGTCCCTCTGGCACGGCGGCGACGGCGAGCGCGACGCCAAGGAGGAGAACCTGGACCGCCTCCGCGAGCGTGCCG
>CAZTJX010000096.1:0-6760 GCA_964613755.1 uncultured Demequinaceae bacterium
GAACGTCCTCGACATCCACGGGATCACCGACATCTTCGACCCCCAGGGGAACGTGATCGGGATGTTCCGGAAGGACTTCAAGGCGTCGCTCATGCGCTCCACCTGGCACGTGTCGGCCACAGGGGGCGAGGAGATGCGCGGGCAAGAGCGCAGTCAGCTCGTCGCGGTGCTCCGTCGCTTCACGGACATCACCTTCATCCCCTACCACTTCGACTTCGCCCGCGCGGACGGGGCCGTGGCCTTCAGCGTGGAAAAGAAGTGGGGTATCCGCGACAAGTACACGATCACCGTCTGGGATCCCTCCCTCGATTGGCGAGTCATCGCGGCGATGGCCGTCGCGCTCGACGCCCTCCAGGGGCGCTAGAGCGACGTACCGTAGTGGCATGACCGCGCGCTGGCGAGCGGGCGCCAGAATCGCCCGCGTATGAGGACGACGTTCGCCTCGCTGCGCTTCCACAACTACCGCCTGTGGTTCTTCGGGGCGATGGTGTCCAACATTGGCGCTTGGATGCAGCGCGTCGCACAGGACTGGCTCGTCCTGACGGTGCTGACCCACGAGTCCGGCGTCGCGGTCGGTGTGGTGACGGGGCTCCAGTTCCTCGCCGACCGCGTCAACCAGCGCAAGATGCTGTACGCGACCCAGACCTCCTCGGCTCTCCTCGCGCTCGGCCTTGGGCTCCTCGTCGTCCTCGGAGAGGTCGAACTGTGGCACGTCTACGTCTTCGCGGGACTGCTCGGGTGCGCCACGGCACTCGACGCTCCCGTGAGGCAGATCTTCGTCGCATCGCTCGTTCCCCCATCCCACCTCGCCAATGCCGTCGGGCTGAACAGCGCGTCGTTCAACGCCGCGCGCCTTCTCGGTCCCGCCATAGCGGGCCTCATGATCGCCTGGATCGGAACCGGCTGGGTGTTCCTCACCAACTCCCTGACCTTCGTCGCGACCATCGCCGCCCTACTCGCGCTCCGGCCCACCGAACTCGCGTCACCGGAACGCACGCTCCGCTCCACCGGGCAGATGCGCGCCGCCCTGACCTACGTGCGCGGCCGGGCCGACCTTGTCGTCATCATGGTGACCATCGGCGTCGTGTCGACGTTCGGGTTCAACTTCCAACTCACAAGCGCGCTCATGGCGCGCACGGAGTTCGGAAAGGGGCCAGGCGAGTACGGAATCCTGGGTTCGGTCATCGCCATCGGCTCGCTCTCCGGTGCCCTCCTCGCGGCTCGACGCAGGGACCCCGGGGTGAGGATCGTCATCGCCTCCGCGTTCGCCTTTGCACTCACGACGGGTGTCATGGCGCTCATGCCGAGCTACCTCTTCTACGCGATCGCGTGCGTCCCCGTGGGCTTCGCGGCTCTTACGATGATGACCGCGGCGAACGCCACCATCCAGACGACCACCGAGCCGTCCATGCGTGGGCGCGTCGTGGCGATCTACATGATGGTGTTCCTCGGCGCGACTCCCCTAGGCTCCCCGATCGTGGGGTGGATCGGGCAGACCTTCGGCGCCCGCTGGTCCATCGGCATCGGCTCGATCGCCGCCCTACTCGTGGCACTCGGCGCCGCGGCGTGGGCCATCCGCCACTGGGACCTCGACGTGACGTATCACGTCCGCCGGCCCCTGGTCCGCATCACGGATCCCAGCCAGCGGATGAGCGCCGCCGCCGCCCGAGCCGCTCGAGAGGCCGCGGCCCTAAGCATCGGTGAGCAGCAGATCGAGGACGACGCGAGCCGCGCCTAGGACCGTTCGCCTGGCACTCCTAGGGGAGCGCGCGTACGGAGCCGATCAGATCCTCGCCTTCGGCCACGACCATGCAGTCAATCTCGCGGTCGCCTCGGGCCCACGTCTCGACGGTCGGAAAGAGGTAGTAGCCCGCGAGATCGCCCGCCACGTCCATGTTGAGCGTCGAGATCGCGACCTCGCCGAAGCACTCCGCTTCGGCGATCGCCGCCGACTCTTCGATGCCGGGGAAGGTGCTCTCGGTCATCTGGCCGATGTAGTACACCTCGCCGTGGTGGGCGCGCGCGCAATCCACCACGTACAAGCCGTCGACTCTCACCGTCTCGCCGACGTCGGGTTCATTCCCGGCCTCGGCGAAGCAGTCACCCACGACGAGTTCGTCGAACGGAGTGAACGTCGAACCTTCCGGGGACCCCCAGTCGAGTGCCGCGGCACCCACGACGGCGACGAACCCGACAACGGTCCACAGTCCCCCCACGACGACTCCCGTGAGCGCGAGCCCACGATTCGTCGCGGTCCCCGACCGTACCGACTGCAGCCCGAGGGCACCAAAGATCACCCCCAGCGGCCCCATCCCGAGGAGCCCGGTAACGGCGCCAACAATTCCTTGCCAGTTGTTCTTGGTGGCACTCTCCTGACTGGGAGGGGTGAGCATGCCGGGAGCGGGCATACCGCTCGGCACGGGAGGCGGGAAGTCCGTCATGGTCGCTCCAAGAGTCTGCACGCGCCGGGACTAGCGCCCTTGAACGAAGGGTAGCGGTTGCACGTTTCGTCTGCGCGGGTCGCCGCACCTTGCTGATCGCGCGTCACGCCGTGTCGCGCCACAATGGATTCATGATCGACGTTCTCACTCTCGCGAACTCCCACTGGCGTGTGGGCCTCACCCCCGAGACCGGCGGAAGCGTCGCGTTCGGACAAGTCAAGTCCGGCGACGCGTGGGTCGACGTCTTGCGCCCCACCCCCGACGACATGCTCGGCTCGTTCGGGGACTCGGCGTCGTTCCCGCTGATCCCGTGGTCGAACCGGATCCGTCACGGCTCGCTCCTGTGGAAGGACGAGGTCTACCAACTTCGTCGTTGGGCGGGAACCGCTGACTTCTCCATGCACGGTGCCGCCCTCGAGTACCCGTGGGAGGTCGTCGAGGTGGCCGACGATCGAGTGTCGGTCGAGTTTGACGCGCGAGGCTACTACGGCGTCAACTGGCCGTGGGATTTCACCGCACGACAGGACTACTTCCTCGACGGCCCCCGCCTCGGGTGCCGTGTGTCCCTCACCAATGTCGATGACGTAGCGTTTCCCGCGGGTCTTGGCCACCACCCTTACTTCGTGCGCCAACTCCGGGGCACCGACGGCAAACCCCTCGGTGACGAGGTTCTGGCCCAGATCAACTCCATAGACGAGTACGAGCTTGTCAACTGCATGCCGGATGCGGGACCCGGACCGATCCCTACGGTTTCCGATTTCACCTCCCCGCGCACCCTCGGACAGACCCTGATCGACACGTGTCAGACGCGCAAGCCGGGCGCCCCCGTCGCGACGCTGGAGTACCCGGGCTCGTTCTCAATCGTCGTGGAAGCCGACCCGATCTTCGAGCACACGGTCTTCTACATCCCGCCGGGCGAGCCCTTCTTCGCGATCGAGCCCGTGACGAACGCGAACGACGGCTTCACGCTCGTCAAGAAAGGAATCCGGGGAACGGGGGTCTTCGAGATCGCTGCGGGCGAGACGGTGAGCGCCGAGTTCTCGCTGACGATCGCCTAGGCGTCAATCACCGGAAAGCCTCCTGTCGATCCCTCCAGCGTGCGCGCGATGCACTCAAGGAACTCGTCGACGTCCTCCGGGCAGAACGAGCCGTAGCGCTTCTGATTGACGAACTCGTGCTGTCGAATGTCCCACGCTGAAAGCGGCGGCGTATAGCCGGCCATGGCGGCCGCAACCGCATCGAGGAAGTCGTCAACCTCCTCCGGGTCGTAGCCGACCTTGAGCCGGTGAACGCGGAAGAGCTTCCCGAGAACGTCTTCCGGCGCGAGAGGCCCGTGCTCGGAGCAGTCGTGACGCCACCGCCTGCCCCGTCTGAACACCGCCATCGTCGCGCCTTCCGTCGTACCTACTATGCTGGGTACCGCTCGACGGCGCTACTACGACGTCGTTGCGCGGGTGTAGTTCAATGGTAGAACTTCAGCTTCCCAAGCTGATAGCGCGGGTTCGATTCCCGTCACCCGCTCCGGCCGTGGCCGGTCACGCACCCTACGGCCATCGCGGTCGGCAAGGTGTACGACCACGGTGTGCGACTGAATCATCTGCGGATTCATCAGCACCACAACCGAAGACAGGGAGGCCCCCGTGCCGCGTCACTCCTCAGCCACCATCCGCACGCTCGGAGCCACAGCGGTACTCACGTGGAGTCTCGTCGCGCTGACCGCCTGCTCGCCCGAAGCGCCCCCGCAGGCGAGCCCTTCCGTCACGCCGAGCCTCACCCCCACTCCAAGCACGTCTTCTCCGACACCTTCTCCGACACCTTCTCCGACACCCACACCCACCCCGACGCCGACATCCGCTGACATCGTGCTCAACGCCGCTGGCGTCGGCGCCATTTCTATGGGAACGGCCGGTCCGCAGGCCGCGCTCGAGGCCCTGCTCGGACCTCCGGACGACGTATGGACCAACGTCGAGTGCGGGCCGGGCAACGTCGACTCGTATCAATGGGGCGCCCTGTCTGTGAGCACCCTTGAGGGTTCGCTCTGGGGCTGGCTCGTCAATCCACGCGGGGGCGCACTTCCCGCGGATGTTGTGGTCGAGTCGGGCGTTACCCCCGTGCAGCCACTTTCGGACGCGCTTGCTCTTCCCGGTGCCACAGCACCGGAGTACATGGCAAGCGTTGACATGCTCTATGTCGAGGCGGGCGGCGTCTCGTACTTCGGCCAGGGCTCCGACCCCGCGACGTCCGCGATCCAACTCGTGGGCGTCAACGTGATCATCTGCAGTTGAGTGCGCGGTGATGTGGGCCCGTTCTAGAGTCCACTCCCCTTGAGCGAGCCGATCGTGACTTCGTCCTCCTCCACAAGGAGACACACCAACTCACGACCGCCTTCCTCCCAGGCAGGATCACTCGGATAGAGCACGCTGTAGTAGATCTCCGACGCGTAGTAACTCGAGACACCCACATAGTCGGTGAACGCTGGACCCTCACAGAGTTGATCCAGATGCGCCTGGAAGGTGTCGTCGCTCGGGGGCTCGATCCCGCCAATCCCCGCGAGCGCGTAGACCTCGCCGTAGTGCGGCTCCGAGCACGGCACGATCGTCGGAACCTCGTAGAGGTAGTTCCCGTCCACAGGCTCCTCATCCGGGTAGTAGTCGGTCACACAATCGCCGACCCTGAGGTCGTACCAGTAGCGCGAAACCACCAGGGTGGTGTCAAGTGGGTGACTGGCGAGGTCTTCAGTCTGCGGAGCCTGCGGCTCCTCGGGTTCCTACGGCGCAAAGCCGGACGTATACGTGGGCTCCGTAGGCGAGGAACCGTCTCCCGTTGCCGCGACGAGCACTATGCCAATCACACCAAGGCCGAGCATCACGTAGTTGACGATCACACCCGCGAGAGCGATCCCCCGATTGTTCGCCTCTCCCCTCTCGCAGGCCGCGAGACCTAGATGCCCGAAGATGGCTCCGATGAGACCGCTCGCGACGCACGTGCACCCGAGGACGAGGGAGAGGATTCCCATCCAGTTCTTCCCGCTCGAGGCTCCCCAACTCCCGGAGGGGGGTGGTGGTGGGCTCGCGTAGCCTCCCGCAGAGGGGGCAGGCGGGGGTGGCGGGGGTGGCGGGGGAACCATACCGCCCGGCGAGCCTGGCGGCAGCGGCGGTCCGGGCGGGGGAGGCTGCGCCGTTCCGTGCCATCCCGATTGTCCCTGTGGTTGGGCGAAGGGATCGCTCTCGTCTCTCGGCCGTTCGGCGCCCACACTCCACCCCCTACTTCGCGGCTCCCCTTAGGGATCCCGTCGTTGATCCATCGATGTCGACCACAAGACACACCATCTGATGGGTGCCGTTCTCCCACGAGCGCTCGGCCGGGTACAGCACGTCGAAGTACAATCCCGAATCCTCATAGGCCTCGATACCCACGTAGTCCGAGAACAGCGACCCCGCGCACACTTCACGACTGTGGAGCCGGAAGGCGGCGTCGTCGGGAACGGAGTCGCCCGTGATGTCCGCGATGGCGTAGACCTCCCCGTAGTGGGCGTTGCTACACGGAACAACTTCGGGCTTCTCGATAGTCGGGTCAGAGGGATCGACACCCGTGTCGAACGCAAGGACGCAGTCGCCAATCTCGAGCCCAAACCAGCGATCGGCCGTGGTCAGCGTCGCGTCGACCGTGAACGCCTCCGAAACCGAGAACGGGGTCACGGTCACGCTCGGCTCCGGGGCCGAGGATCCGAAGGGAGCAATCCCCGCGAGCACGCCGGACGCAAAGAGAGCTGCGGTCAGGACGACGACCCCCACGTAGCCGAGAACTGTTCCGGCGAAGGCAATCCCCCGATTGGTTGCCTTGCCCCGAGCCACGGCGCGCAGTCCCAGATGCCCCAGGACGATCGCGATGAGACCCCCGCCAAGAAGACTCAAGATGAAGGCTACGAGGCCGAGCCAGTTTCGGCGCGAAGAGCCCGGCCCGCTCGGGACATCGCCGTCTGGGGGCTCCGAGGAACCCGGGCCCCCGAAAATCGCCGCCGTCGGAGGGACATCGTCCTTCACGGGCGACGTACGTCGCCTGTGTTTCGAGGACGCGGGGGGTGGCGGCGGGGGTGTGGGTTCCGTCGCGGCGGACGCGTCCGCAGGGGGAGGAGGTGCCCCCGGGCCACTCTTCGGATCGGAAACACGGGCCTGTGGGGACGTTCCTCCCGAGGGAGACGGCGCCGGAGACGGTTGCTCGGGTGCCTCTCGAGGAATCGGTGGGAAGGGTCGAGATGACGGGACATCCCCCACCTGCGGGGTGGGCGGCTCGATCACCGTGCAACACCTCACCGCACC
>CAZTJX010000097.1:0-2687 GCA_964613755.1 uncultured Demequinaceae bacterium
CGACCACGGCGTCGAAGTCGATGCGGCCCGCGACAACCTCCTCAATGAGTTCGTCACCGCCGACGATGTCGGCTCCGGCCTCGCGGGCGGCTTCCGCCTTCTCGCCATTCGCGAAGACGAGGACGCGAGCGACCTTGCCCGTGCCGTGAGGAAGGATCACGGTCGAGCGGACAGCCTGGTCGGCGTGACGCGGGTCGACGCCGAGGCGGAAGACGACGTCGATCGTCGAGTCCGTCTTCTTGGATCCGGTCTTCTGCGCGAGGCGAACGGCCTCGAGCGGGGTGTAGAGGGTGGCGCGGTCGACGAGCTGAGCTCCGTCGCGGTACGCCTTGCTGCGCTTGGTCATCTGCGGTACTCCTTTGCAGTCGTGGGTCGTGGGTCAGCGCGTGACCCGTCCACTGGGTTGTTGATGGGGGAGAACTAGCTGACGGTGACGCCCATCGAGCGCGCCGTGCCGGCAATGATCTTGGCTGCCGCGTCAATGTCGTTGGCGTTGAGATCGGACATCTTCACCTCGGCGATCTCCCGGCACTGGGCCATGGTGATGCTACCGACCTTGTCCGTGTGCGGAACACCAGAGCCTTTGTCGATGCCCGCGGCCTTCTTAATGAGTTGCGAGGCGGGCGGCGTCTTGAGGATGAAGTCGAACGACCGATCCTCGTAGACGGTGATCTCCACCGGCACGACGTTTCCGCGCTGCGACTCCGTCGCGGCGTTGTACGCCTTGCAGAACTCCATGATGTTGACGCCGTGCTGACCGAGCGCGGGCCCGATGGGGGGCGCAGGGTTGGCGGCGCCAGCGTTGATCTGAAGCTTGATCAGACCGACGATCTTCTTCTTGGGTGCCATGACGGTGCGGCCTTCCTAGATCTTCTGAACCTGGTTGAACGACAACTCGACCGGGGTCTCCCGACCGAAGATGGAGACAAGAACGTGCAGCTTCTGCGACTCCGCGCTGATCTCCGAGATCGTTCCGGGGAGAGTAGCGAATGGCCCGTCGATGACGGTGATCGCCTCGCCGACGACATAGTCGACGTCAATGAGGGCGGCGGCGCTCGCTGCGGCGCTTGCGGCTGCGGGGCTTGCCTCCGCCGGCGCGAGCATCGAGAAGACCTCCTCGGGCGTCAAGGGAACGGGCTGGTGGGCGTGGCCGACGAAGCCGGTCACACCGGGAGTATTGCGGACCGCGCCCCATGACTCATCGGTGAGGTGCATCCGAACCAGGACGTAGCCGGGAATCCTTACGCGGGTGACCTTGCGCTTCTGCGCGTTCTTGATCTCGGTCACCTCCTCCATCGGGACCTCAACCTGGAAGATGAACTCGTCCATGTGGAGACTCTCGATGCGGTGCTCGATCGCCTGCTTCACGCGCTTCTCGTGACCGGAATACGAGTGAATGACGAACCAGTCACCTTCGCGGGTGATCAACTCGGCGCGGAAGGCCGCCAAGGGATCCTCGGCGGCATCGGGACTCGCGTCGTCGGTGACTTCGCCGGTTGCCCCTTCGATCTCGGGTTCGACCGAGTCGTCGATCGGCACCTCGGCCCCAGGCTCCACCGTGTCTGTGGGTTCCGGGGTCGACTCGATCTCGGTCACGTCCCTCTCGTTGTGGCTCACCGCGTCCGCTCCCTGATCCGTCACGAGGTCACGTCCCTGCCGAAGACGAGGGCGGCAAGTCTGCCGAAGCCCAGGTCCATGAGCGTGACGGAGATAGTAATGACGACAACGAAGACGAGCACGATGATGACGTACCGGCGAGTCTCCTCGGCGCTCGGGGTCACCACTCGCTTGAGCTCGGACACGACCTCGCGCACGAACAGACCGATACGTGCGAAGACGTTCTTCCCTTCGCGACTCCCCGGACCCGCGTTGCCTTCCGCGTGGCCGGTGCTGATTTCGCTCACGACGCTTCCTTCTCTGGATGACTGTTTTGCTGACGCAGGGCAGGCGGGACTCGAACCCACAACCGTCGGTTTTGGAGACCGATGCGCTACCAATTGCGCCACTGCCCTTCGGAGGAGAACCTCCCTACCACGATCGACACCCGCCTCAACCCGCCCCTGGGCGCGAACAAGCATGACGAATGTCAATCGCCGACCTGTCAGTGTACGCGGATCGCGCGGCCGCGTCGAACGCGTCCGGGACGTCCGGAAGGGGTGATCGGACCAAGAGAACCGCACTTCTCGGGCTGCGTTCGCCCCACGGCACCCCTGGACGGTGGAAGGATAGGGGCCATGAACGCCTCCCCCTCCCCGCGCCGCGTGTCACAGCGCCTCGGCGCCATCGCCCCCTCCGCTACCCTCGCCGTCGACGCCAAGGCCAAGGCGCTCAAGGCGGCAGGGCGACCCGTCATCGGCTTCGGTGCCGGCGAGCCAGATTTCGCGACTCCGGCCCACATCGTTGATGCCGCCATCGCCGCAGCCTCGAACCCCGCGAACCACAAGTACTCACCCGCAGGGGGCATGCCCGCACTGAAGAAGGCGATCGCCGCCAAGACGCTGCGCGACTCTGGCTACGAGGTCGACCCCGCCCAGATCGTCGTGACCAACGGGGGGAAGCACGCGGTATTCCAGGCGTTCGCGTCCATCCTCGATGACGGAGACGAGGTCATCCTTCCGGCTCCGTACTGGACGACCTATCCCGAGGCGATCCGACTGGCCGGCGCGAAGCCCGTCTACGTCCCGACG
>CAZTJX010000097.1:2697-6741 GCA_964613755.1 uncultured Demequinaceae bacterium
TCGAGGTCTTCGCCGGACCCGACCAGGATTACCTCGTCACGATCGAGCAGCTCGAGGCCGCCCGCACGCCCAAGACGAAGGCCCTCCTCTTCTGCTCTCCGTCAAACCCCACCGGTGCGGTCTACTCCCCCGAGCAGACCAAGGCGATCGGGGAGTGGGCCCTCGAGCATGGCGTCTGGGTGATCACGGACGAGATCTACGAGCATCTCCTCTACGACGACGCGGTCTTCACCCCGATCGTCAAGGCGGTCCCCGAACTCGCCGAGACCTGCATCGTGGTCAACGGCGTCGCCAAGACCTACGCCATGACCGGATGGCGCGTGGGTTGGATGATTGGCCCGCTCGACGTCATCAAGGCGGCGACCAACTACCAGTCGCACCTGACCTCGAACGTCGCCAACGTCTCCCAGCACGCGGCCATCGCCGCGCTCGAGGGCGGTCTCGAGGACGTCGTCCGCATGCGCGAGGCCTTCGATCGCCGCCGCCACACCATGGTGGAAATGCTCAGCGCGATCGACGGAATCGTGTGCCCCACTCCCAAGGGAGCGTTCTACTGCTACCCGTCGGTGGAAGGACTCGTCGACCGGGAGATCCGGGGCAAGCGCCCCGCGAACTCGGTCGAGCTCGCCGCGCTGATCCTCGAGGAGGTGGAGGTCGCAGTCGTCCCAGGTGAGGCCTTCGGCCCGAGTGGATTCCTGCGTCTCAGTTACGCGCTCGGTGACGAGGACCTCGTCGAGGGCGTCGGGCGCATGCAGACGCTGCTGTCGGGTTCCTAGTCCGCGAGGGAAGATTCGCCTGGCCAAGACGTCTCCGCTAGCGTGTCCGGCATGGAAGACATAGCCGTTCATATTCGTGGGCTCCACAAGCGCTACGGCGACCTCTCAGCCGTCGATGGCCTTGACCTCGACATCAGGCAGGGGGAAATCTTTGCGCTCCTCGGCCCCAATGGCGCGGGCAAAACGACCACGGTCGAGATCCTCGAGGGCTATCGCAAGTGCAGCGCGGGCGAGGTGTCGGTCCTCGGCCACGACCCTCACCACGCGAACCGCGAGTGGCGCGAGCGCATCGGCATCGTGCTCCAGTCGAGCGCGGACGAGACGCCGCTCAGTGCGCACGAGTATGTCACCCACGTCGGGAGTTTCTTCCCGAACCCTCGCGACACCGACGAGGTACTCACGTCCGTCGGACTCGGCGAGCTCGCGGATCGGCGAGGCAAGACCATGTCGGGCGGCGAGCGCCGTCGCCTCGACGTCGCGCTCGGGATCGTGGGGCGCCCCGAGGTTCTCTTCCTCGACGAACCGACCACGGGCTTCGATCCCGAGGCGCGCCGCGACTTCTGGACCCTTATCGAGGGCCTGAAGAGAGACGGGACCACCATTCTCCTCACGACCCACTACCTTGAAGAGGCCGAACACCTGGCCGACCGCGTGGGCGTCATCACCCACGGGAAGCTCGTCGCGCTCGACACTCCCGCGGGATTACGCGGTGGGATGGATGGCGCGATCGTGTCGTGGCGAGAGGGCGGAAAGGGCCGTGAGCGCAAGACGCCGACGCCGACCGCCTTCGTTCAGGAACTGGCACGCAAGCTTGGCAAGGGCAGCGGAGAGATTCCCGACCTGGCCATCCGCCGACCCACACTCGAGGACCGCTACCTCGAACTCGTCGGCCACGCAGGAAGGACGGAAGAATGACCACCTCCACGCGTCCCGGATTCTGGCGCCTCTCCGGGCTCAGGGCAGCCACCGAACTTCGGATCTTCTTCCGCGAGTGGGACAGCCTCATCTTCGTCTTCTTCTTCCCCACGCTGTTTCTTCTTCTGTTCTCGGCTCTCATGGGAAGCATCGACGTCACCGAGGGCATGAATGCGCCCGTCGACGTGAACTTCACCCAGTACTTCCTTCCTGGGATGGTCGCAACCGGCCTCATCTATACGGGCTTCCAGAACATCGCCATTCAGATCCCCGTGGAGCGCGATCAGGGCGTCCTCAAGCGACTCCGCGGCACCCCGCTCCCCCCGGCCGCGTACTTTGTGGGCAAGGTCATCCAGGTCTACGTCGTGTCCGTCGTCCAGCTCGGGGTGCTCCTCGGCGTCGCCGGACTGCTGCTCGGCGTTCCTCTCCCGACCGATGCCCACGCGTGGCAGACCTTCTCCTGGGTGTTTGCGCTCGGGGCCGCGACGTGCACGG
Organism: uncultured Demequinaceae bacterium; assembly: GCA_964613755.1. GTDB lineage: Bacteria > Actinomycetota > Actinomycetes > Actinomycetales > Demequinaceae > JAFGBM01. The sequence continues at coordinate 4,884 of CAZTJX010000097.1, forward strand.
TCCTCGGAATCGCCTTCTCCTCGGTGCCGCGCACCGGCAAGAGCGCGGGCGCGGTCGTCGTGCCCGTCGTCCTGGTACTCCAGTTCCTCTCGGGGATCTACTTCCCGTTCAGCCAGATCCCGACGTGGGTCCAGACCTTCTCGGGCTTCTTCCCGCTGCGCTGGATGGCGCAAGCCATGCGATCGGTCTTCCTTCCCGAGTTCATGGTGAGCCAGGAACCCGGTCAGACCTGGGCGCTCGGGCAGGGAGCTCTCGTGATGGGGGCCTGGCTGCTCGTCGGACTCGCCCTCGCGTTCCGGTTCTTCCGGTGGCAGGCGCGTAAGGACGGGTAGCGGCGAGGGAAGTCTGAGAATGCTCTCAGACACCGCGAGACATGCTGGTTCCATGAAAACAAACACTCGATACATCATCACGACGGCCGGCGTCGCGGCGGGACTCTTCGCCATCGGCGCGACGGCCAGCGCCCTGTCCAGCGACAACACCGCGACGAGCGACCCTCTCGGCGTTGGTGTTGTCCTCCCTTCGGCCTCGGTCGATCCTTCGGCCTCCACGGGCCCGTCGGCCTCCCCCTCTCTCGTCGAGGTGGAGTACGCCGAGAACGAGGAGTCGACTCTCCCCCCCGTTGACCCGATCGTCCTTGACGACACGGGGTGGTCCACCGGCCCCGCGACCGGGCCCGGCAGCGTTGACGACGACCATGACGACGATGGCGACGACCATGACGACGATGGCGACGACCATGACGACGACCACGAGGACGAGGGCGACGACGACTAGTCCGACTTCTTCCCAGCAACGGCGAGGGCCCGCACACCGATACCTTTCGGTACGCGGGTCCTTGTCGTCGCGAAGGCTCCGAAGGGCGCGTACACGCCCTCTGCGCGCTAGCGTGGGGGGCGACGGTAGGAGGGGCGAGATCGGCGGAGTGCAAGGGCTCAGGTCGCGCCTCGCGGCTCTGCGCCGAACGAGCGTCAGGATCCGCGTCCTGGGGTACCTCTTCGCGCTCTCCGCTATTGCCGTCTCCGTCTCGGGCGTCGTCGCCTACGGCCTCGAGTTGCGCAGCATCGATCGCGATATCGCGGGCGACCTCACCCTGCGCGCGGATAGTTTCCTCAAGCTCGCGGACGAGGGAGACCCCTCCACCGGGCTCCCCTACGCGGATCCCGGGGCGCTCCTCTTCTCCGGAGTGAGCCAAGTCATCGCAAGCCCCACGGAGAGCGCCATTGGACATGCCAACGGGGTTGCGCTCTACGTCCCCAAGTACCCCGAGCGGCTGCCGCTCGAGAAGGACACGGACTTCCTCGTTGCGGCTGAGGCCAACCCCACGGAACCGATTGCCGTGCGCGCTACCCGGACGGACACCACGGTGTACCACTTCATCTCCGTGCCGGTCCTCACGGGCGATGGGGATCTCCTCGCGACCTTCACCGTGGCGACCGATCGTGGCGCCCTTGTGGGCGACCTCAATCGCACCTTCGTCCTCTACCTACTCGCGGGGGTCATCGCCCTCGCCGTCACGGGAGTAGTCGCGTGGGTGACGGTGGGGAAGCTCCTTGAGCCCATCACTCTCCTCGACGAGACGGCGCGGGACATCTCAGAGTCCGACCTCAGTCGCCGCATCCCCATCGTCGGTCATGATGACCTTGCTCGGCTCTCGCTCACCGTTAACGCCATGCTGGATCGTCTGGAGAACGCGTTTTCCGCCCAGCGGCAACTCCTTGACGATGCGGGGCACGAGCTTCGCACACCGCTCGCGGTGATGCGCACGAATCTGGAGCTGATGGAACCGCGGGACAGCGAGCAGGTCTCCACCACCCAGGAACTCCTGCTTGACGAGGTGGCGATGATGTCCCGGCTC
>CAZTJX010000098.1:0-6324 GCA_964613755.1 uncultured Demequinaceae bacterium
CTGAGCGACGCGCATCGAGGCCGTGGCCTTGTCCACCAGGATCACGGCATGCCCGTGATCGAGGAGGTCGCGGGCGATGGAACGGCCGACGGAGCCCGCCCCTGCGATGACGATCCTCACGAGGCTGCCTTCTTTCCGCGCGCCGCACGGGGCTTGGAACGGGTGCTCGGGGTCGTCGCCTTCGGCGGCCGGGTGAGGACCCGCTCAACCTTCGACGCCGCGCTCGTGGGGAACGTCAGGTACGGCTCATCGCCATCCTGGACGAGAGTGTCGGACTCGGGGATCAGGCCTGAGCCGAAGCGCACGACGTAGGCGAGGCGGGCAGAGGCCGCGCCCTCCACCTCCGAGTATCGTCGGCCCACCCACGCCGCATTAAGCGAGACTCGCGTCATCGTCACACCCGCAGGGGCGTCCGTGTACGCGCTCTCGGACGCGCTCGGAAGCAGGCGGCCCACGATCTGGGCGACCGTCCACGGCACGGGGGCGACGGTGGCGATTCCGAGGCGCTGGTAGACCTCGGCACGTCCGGCGTCCGCGATACGCGCAACGACATGCTCGACGTCGTAGGTCTCCCGGACGACGCGCGCCGCGAGGATGTTCGAGTTGTCGCCATCGGAGACGGCGGCGAAGGCGTAGGCCTCCTCCACGCCCGCGGCCACGAGGGTGTCGCGGTCGAAACCGATGCCCGTGATCTTCTGTCCGGCGAAGGACGAGGGGAGGCGCCGGAACGCGTCAGACAACTGATCGATAACGGCGACGGAGTGCCCGCGGCCCTCGAACTCGGCCGCAAGGAGGGCTCCGGTGCGACCGCACCCCATGATTACCACGTGCACAAGGCACCACGGTATACCCGCTCCCGCCTAGGATGGTGCGACGTGCAAGGGTTTCGCGACGCGGTGAGGCGATGGGTGATTGGTGAACCCATCGAGACCGACCGCGCGCAGGCCCGCCCGATGCGCTCTCGCCTGGCCATCCCGTTCTTCGGCTCGGGCATTCTCTCCGCCGTCGCGTACGCCCCAGACGCGCTCGCCTCCTCGCTGCGGAGCGGTGCCCAGCAGGGCGCCCTGCCGTGGATGGCGCTCGGCGTCGTCGCGATCATGCTCCTGCTCGGATTCGCGTATCGCTCGAACGTTCGGGAACTCGGCGGCCAGCGCGGCGACTACGGAGTAGTGACCCACCGGCTCGGCCCGCGTTTCGGCGTCGTCACGGGGGCGGCGCTCCTCGTCGACTACCTGCTCACCCTCGCCGTGTCCGTGGCCGCCATGACTCACATCGGCCGCTACCTGCTCCCCGAACTTCGCGGCTACGAGGTGTCGATCGGCGTCCTGCTCATCGCGATCATGACGCTTAGCAACCTGCGAGGTCTCAAGGAGCGCTCGCAGATCGTGACGGCGATGTGGTTCGGATTCCTCATGGCCATCGCCGCGGTCGTGGCGTTCGGCCTCGTGCGCCACGGCGACGACAACCTCATTCCGCCCGTCTCGGAACCCGCGTCGGGTTGGGCCGTCCTCCTCGCGTACGGCGGGGCCATCGCCTCGGGAGCGGTGATGGTCACGGGAATCGAGCACTTGGCCGCCTCCGGCCGCTTCCACGCGGAGCCGAGGGGGGCTCGCGCGGGGCGCACGCTCATCGTCGCGGTGTCCGTCTCCGCGGTCGCGTTCTTCCTTGTCGCCTATCTCTCGTGGGAGTACGGGGCCGACGATTGGTCCAAGGGGCCGATCCTCCTGCAGGTGGCGAACTCGGTGTTTGCGTCCGGCTGGGTCGTGTGGGTCATCGGTGCCGCTGGCGTCGCGATCCTGTACGCGGCGGCATCCGGGGTGTACCGCCGGTTCGCGCAACTCGGGTCGCACCTTGCGAACGATGGATTCCTCCCGAGCCAGATGCGATCGCTTAGCGAGCGCTATGTCTACAGCTACGGGGTGTTAGCGCTCGCGGCCGCGGGGGCGATCGTCATTATGATCTCCCAAAGCAACCTCGAGCGCCTCGTCCATGTGTACATCGTCGGCGTCTTTACGGCGATCGTTCTCAGTCAGCTCGCGATGATCCGCCACTGGACGGGCAAGATCAAGATCCAGGTCGACCCACGCGATCGCTGGCGCAGCCGCGGGTACCGCGTGCTGCACGTGGCCGCGGCGCTTGTTGCGGCGGCGGTATGGGCGGACGTCGTGGTCGTCAGGATCACCTCCGGCGCGTGGATTGCGGTGGCCGTCATGGCCGCCCTTGTGCTCGCCATGTGGCTCATCCACCGCCACTACCAGCGTGTACGGTACGACGTCGAGATCGTCGAAGGCGACCGCAGTGGCGCCCTGCCGAGCAAGACCCACGGCATCGTGCTCGTTGGCCAGTTCCACCGGCCCGCGCTGCGCGCCCTCTCGTACGCGCGGGCGATGCGCCACGACTCGCTCGTCGCCGTCGCCGTCCAGGTGGACAAGCGCGTCACCCGCCAACTCCAGAAGGCCTGGGCCTCGTATCCCCTGGGCATGCCACTCGTCGTCCTGTCGTCTCCGTACCGCGACTTCATCGGTCCGACCATCGCGTACGTGCGCGCTGTGCGGCGCGGGAGCCAACGAGAGGTCGTCGTGGTGTACGTGCCCGAATACATCGTCGATCGGTGGTGGGAGAGGTTCCTCCACAACAAAAACGGGGCCCGCCTGCGCGCCCGCCTACTCGAGATTCCCGGGGTGGTCGTCACGACGGTTCCATGGCACCTGCACCACTCCAGCGCCGACCCGCGGCGCTGATGGACCGCATCCGCGTTACCGTCGGGGCCGTCGCCCACGGCGGCCACTGCGTCGCGCGCCACGAGGGGCGCGTCGTCTTCGTGCGCCACACGCTCCCCGGCGAGGTCGTGACGATCGAGGTGACCGACGGGCGGGCCGACGCAAAGTTCTGGCGCGCCGACGCCGTGGAGATTCACGAGGCCTCACCTGATCGGGTTGAGTCCGCGTGGCCAGAGGCCGGGTCCGGCGGAGTGGGCGGGGGAGAGCTGGCGCACGTCGCGCTTCCCGCCCAGCGCGCGTGGAAGCTCGCCGTGCTGCGCGAGGTATTCCAGCGTTTTGCCGGGCCGACGCATGGGGTGGGGCTGTTTCCCGGCAACGAGGTGCGGGCCGCCCCCGGTGACGACGACGCTGGCGGGCTGGGGTACAGGACGCGGGTGAGCGTCGTCGCGGGCGCCGACGGGCGCGCGTCGATGCGGGGCTTCCGGAGTCATTCGGTGCACGCGCTGGAGCGAATGCCGCTCGCGACCGCGGCGGCCGAGGAGGCGCTGCTGGCCGGGCGCTGGCCCAAGGGATCGACCGTGGACGTCGTGGACGCCTCCGGCGAGGACAAGGTGCGGGTGCTCGTGGAGGGTCTGCCGTGGACCGCGCGCGGTGTGGACCGCAGGCCCAACGCCCCAAGTCACGTGCGCGAGGTCGCAACCGTCGACGGGATCGAGTACGCCTTTCGCGTGTCCGCCGGGAGTTTCTGGCAGGTGCACAAGGCGGGCCCCGAGGTGCTCGTGCGCGAGGTGCTCGAGCGCGTCGGCGACGCGGGTGCGGTGATGGACCTCTACGCCGGTTCGGGCCTGTTCACGCTCCCGCTCGCGGCCACGGGCCGCGAGGTCTCGTCCGTGGAAGCGGACCCGCAGGCCGCGAAGGACGCGCGACGGAATCTTCACGCGCACCCGGCCGCGCGCGTCGTCGAGGGGGACGTGCGGCAGATGTTGCGCGCCGGGCTGGGGCGATACGACGCCGTCGTCTTGGATCCGCCGCGCTCGGGCGCGGGGCGTGCGACGCTCGAGGCGCTGCGGTCGACCGGGGCGTCGACGTTGGTGTACGTGGCGTGCGACCCCGTGGCGCTGGCCCGGGATGTGGCGATCCTGCGGGAGTTCGGGTACGAGTTGGAGTCCGCGACGGCGTGGGACCTGTTCCCCATGACCCACCACGTGGAGACGGTCGCGACGTTCCGGCGCTGATCGGGACTACGTTTCGCAACACACCGATTCGAAGAGTTGTTCGAACCAAGCCTACCCCTCTATGATGTGTGATGTAGGTCACATAGCGGCAAAAGACGGGGCAAGGACCGGAGGTATCGAAATGGCGCGTGGAGACGTGACGACATACAACGAAGACGGAACCTGGAAGTCGAAGGTCGAGGGATCCAGCCGCGCGGCTCACGCGGGAGGAAGCAAGGCAGAGCAGGCGGCGGTTGGGCGGCAGATGGCGGTGGATCGACGCGTCGAGCACACCATTCGTCGCATGGACGGGACGATCGGGGAGAAGAACTCCTACGGCAACGACCCGCGCAATGTGAAGGGCTAGCGGAACGTTGAGTAGGAGGTCGACGAGCGAGGATCACGCGGGTGACGAGCGTGCCCTCCTCGTCGACCTCCACCATCTCCTTGACGATCAGCGGTCAGACTTCAGGACTCGATCGTCGCTCATTGCCACGAAGGCTGGCTTCCTTGCGACGGTCGCGACCCTGGTGGGCACGTGGAGCCTCGCGCTTCAGTCAAACTCGTCGTGGGCGCTTCCGACCCGAGCGCTCTCGGTAATCGCGCTGGCGCTCGCGATTCACGTCATGCGGCCCCGCCGAGGTAAGGACAACTCGGTTAGGGACCTCCTCAGCGAACTTTGGGGCAAGCCTCGCACCGAAGCCCTCAGTACTCTGCTTGACCGTCGCAGAGAGATTCACGACGCCGATGAGGCGAGCCTGCTCTCGCGTGGGCGATGGGTCACCATCGGCTACTGGGTTGCCCTCTCGGCCACCCTTCTCGTTGTTGCGCAGACAGTCGTTGACTCGTGGAGCACACAGGGGAGGTGAACGTAGACATGGCAAAGAGCCAGAATCCAAAGCCAGCGAGCCCTCGCCCGCCTGAAGTTCCGCCGCGCGTTGTACCCGCGCAGACGGTGCAGAAGGGCGCGGGCAAAGCGACCACCTTCTAGAGAGTCCGGATTGCCTCGGCGTCGGCGCCTTCCCAGTCATCCTGACGGGTCACACGGGGTGGCCTGAGGTGGATGCTCAGCCACGGCGTCGGCAACATCGAGGCGGTTGCTCTCTACCCGCCGCACTCGGGTGCGGGGCGCGCGACACTAGAGGTGCTGTCGACGACGGGCGCCCCCATGGTCGTCTATGTGGCGTGCGGCTCGGTGGCGTTAGCTCTCGACGTCGCGACGCTTTGGGATCTCGGCTACGAGTTGGAATCCCCGACCGAGCGGGACCTTCTCCCCATGACCCACCACGCGGAAATGGTCGGGACGTTCCGTCGGGGCTAGCTGCACCTCGGTTCGCAAGAGCGCTCAAGGGTGCATTCGCGAACCTGCATTCCGCGTGTTGCGCGTGCGCACCGGGGGCCGCCTGCTATTTTCGTGATTAGGCCGTTGCGAGCATTTGGCTTCCTGGAGGTTTGCATTGTCTGCGTCAAATGCCCGCGTTGACCCGGCGGATGTTTTCACGCCACGATCCGCGAGCGTGAACCATGACATGTACATCAACCGCCCTCCTTTGGAGCGGCGATTGCGCCAGGGACTCCGATCACAGAAACCGATACTGCTCTTCGGCGAGAGTGGCACGGGCAAGTCGTGGTTATTCAAAAAAATTCTTGGTGAGCTAAACGCGGAGTACCTCGTCGCAAACCTTGCCAACGCGTCGGCACTCGGTGGAATTCGGACTGAGCTTGCGAACCTCCTGAATCGCGAAGGCTCTGCGACCAAGGAGGGGTACGAAGAAGGCAAGCTTGCCGACCTCAACGCGGGGCTCGCAAAGGCGGAGATGAGCCGCACCGATCAGTATCGCGTCGGCAGGAAGGAGCCTTTCGAAGAGGTTCTGAAACTACTCAGAGATCGCGCCAAGAGGCGACCAGCAGTGCTTGTGTTGGACAACCTCGAGTCCGCGCGCACGCCCAAACTGATGGGCGAGTTGTCCGACATGCTGATCCTCTGCGATGACGATCGCTATGCGCAATATCGCGTACGGATACTGCTGGTGGGTGTGCCTCATGGCGTGCGGGACTACTTCTTCAACGCTCCAACACGTGCTTCAGTGGCGAACCGGCTCTCGACGATGCCCGAGGTCACGCGCCTGAACACTACTGAGTGCAGAACTCTCATTGCGCGCGGGTTTGGCGAGAAGCTCAAATACGAGGTGTCAAATGCGAATGCGGTCTATGACCAGGTGGCGTGGCTCTCAGATCGAGTCCCGCTCCTCGTTCATGAGCTTTGCCTAGAGATTGCCTTCCTCGGCGAGCATGACCGGGTCGTTGATATGCGGAAGCTCGTGGAAGGCGCTCGTGCTTGGCTCGAGCAAGCTCTTGCGTCCATGTACACCGCCGTTGAGTCGCATATG
>CAZTJX010000098.1:6334-6726 GCA_964613755.1 uncultured Demequinaceae bacterium
AGCTCTGTTCGCACTTGGGAAGTGCGATGGTGAGCAATTCCGGGCGGGGGATGTGGAAAAACTCCTTCGGCTTCACTTCCCCGAATCCACTCGCCACACGACGCTAAACATTGGACAAACTCTCTCATCCTTTGCGCAAGGGGAGCGCGCGATCATTCGACGTACGCCCAAGGGGAACGCTTTCGCTTTCACCGACCCGCGCTATCGCGCGACGCTCCGTGCAATGCTCGTGAAGACGGACGACGAGCGGGTTGAGAAGTTGCCGCTGTCGCGCTAGTCGGGTGCGGCTCGGCATCCGGCAGACACCCCGGTGGGAGATGCCCAGCGGCCCGTCCGCGCCCTCGCCCGCTCCGGATAGACTGACCGCCGAATCCCGGGAGGTCTCAGTGAGC
>CAZTJX010000099.1:0-6703 GCA_964613755.1 uncultured Demequinaceae bacterium
CGACTCCGCGGGTGCCGGTGACCGCGCGGCCCGCGCCGTCACGTCGTTGCACCGCGAGGTCGTGGTGCTCGCGATGGAGCGACGCGAGGGTCAGGTGACGATCGCGCGGTGGGCCGGGGGAAAGCGGGGCGACGAGATTCCGCCAGGCCTGGCGCTCGATCAGGCTCCGGCGGGGATTCAGCATCTGATGTTGGGCAGCGCGACGATCGAGGACCTGCTCGCAGCCGACCCCAGCAAGGTCCACTCCGGCAGGGTGGGGCGACTCCGCGCGTTCTGGCGCCTGCGGCGGCTCGCGGCCCAGGCGAAGCGCGAGCAGCGGGGCTAGGAGCTGGGGGCTGGCGCGAGCGCGACCGTGATGCGTGGGACCGCCCCGATAGACTTCCCCCGTGGCAACCCCCCTCGTCTGCGTGCTCGACTACGGCTTCGGCAACGTGCGCAGCGCCGTGCGCGCCGTGGAGGAGGTGGGGGCCACCGCGATCCTCACGGCGGACCGGAAGACGGCGGAGAACGCCGACGGGCTCATCGTTCCAGGGGTCGGGGCGTTTGCGGCCGTCATGGGCGGCCTGAGGGCCGTACGCGGCGACCAGATCATGGAGCGGCGCCTCGCGGGTGGCCGCGCCGTCCTGGGGATATGCGTCGGCCTTCAGGTGATGTTCGAGCGGGGCGAGGAACACGGAGCCACCGCGGCGGGGCTCGCACAGTGGCCCGGCGTCGTCGACAGGCTCGACGCCCCCGTCGTTCCCAACATGGGCTGGTCCTCGATCGAGCCTCCCGAGGGGTCGGCGCTCTTCCGCGGCGTGGAGAACGAACGGTTCTACTTCGTCCACTCGTACGCCGCGCGCAGCTTTCCCCTCGCCGACGCGCCCTCTGGCAGGCTCCGCGCACCGCTCGTGACGTGGTCAGAGGCGGGACTGCCCGAGCACCACGACCGCTTCGTCGCCGCCGTCGAGGACGGCCCTCTCTCGGCGACCCAATTCCACCCCGAGAAGTCAGGGGCCGCGGGCCTTTCCCTCCTGCGCAACTGGGTCGACACCCTATGACCACCACTAGAACGAAGGACCCCCTGTGACCCCCGATGCCCCCAGGCTCGAGCTCCTCCCCGCCGTTGACGTCGCCGCCGGTCAGGCCGTCCGGCTCGTCCAGGGCGAGGCGGGCTCCGAGACGTCGTACGGTGATCCCGTCGCCGCCGCCCTCGACTGGCAGGCGGGGGGAGCGGAGTGGGTCCACCTCGTCGACCTCGATGCGGCCTTCGGGCGCGGCACCAACGCGCCCCTCCTCGCCCAGGTCGTGGGCAAGCTCGACGTCAAGGTGGAGATGTCGGGCGGAATCCGCGATGACGCCTCGCTCGAGCGCGCCCTCGCGACGGGCTGCGCACGCGTGAACCTCGGCACGGCCGCGCTCGAGGACCCCGAGTGGACGGCGGGAGCGATCGCCCGGCACGGCGACCACATCGCGGTCGGCCTCGACGTGCGCGGGACGACGCTCGCCGCGCGCGGCTGGACCCAGGAGGGCGGCGATCTGTGGGAGGTGTTGACGCGCCTCGACGCCGCCGGGTGCGCCCGCTACGTCCTGACCGACGTGACCAAGGACGGGACGCTTCGCGGCCCCAACCTCGAACTGCTCGTCGCGGTGTGTGCGGCGACCGACGCTCCCGTCGTTGCATCGGGAGGGATCGCCTCGCTTGAGGATCTTGCGGCGCTCCGGGCGCTCGTCTCGCTCGGGGTCGAGGGCGCCATTGTCGGCAAGGCGCTCTACGCGGGAGCCTTCACGCTTCCCGAGGCGCTCGACGTCGCGGGAAGGCCATAAGGCGCGTGTCCGGGGAGTATGAAGACCTCCCGGAGTCGATCCTCTCAGACGACGACGGAGCCGCCGACGCCCGGCTCGCCCAGGCGCTGATCCGCTACTCGTCGGGACGGGCGTCGCTCGACGAGGTCGTGGATGCCCTCGCCTTCGCCCGGGTCCTGGTACCGGTCATCGAGTCGGGAGAGCGTCGCCGAGCAGAGAAGCGCGGACTCGACCGCGAGGCTCTCGCGTCCACGGGCGTCGTCTCCATGCGGATGGCCGACGGTCGCGCGGCGCTGCCCATCTTCACGGATACGGATGCCATGAGCGGATGGAATGCCGCGGCCCGGCCCGTCGCTGCAGAGGGGCCGAGGGCGGCGCAGGCCGCAGTCGCGGAGAGCGGGTCGTCCCTGGTGCTCAATCTCGGGATGGAGTCCGTGGTCATTCCCCGCCCGGCCGTCTGGGCCCTGGCTCACGGTCAGCAGTGGAGGCCCGCCGTGACCGACGGCGCGCTCGATCCCGAGGTTCGCGATCGGATCATCGCGGCGATCAGCACGGACGGTGACGTCAGGAGGGTCGACGCGCGTGCAGGGATCGACGCCGAGGTTGCCGTGGTGCTTACGGTGGCCCCTGGCCTCGCTGACACGGATCTTGAGGCGGTCGTTGCCCGTGTCCGGGAGGAGATCGCCATGGTCGCCGTCCTAGCGCAACGCATCGATAGCCTTGAACTCGAAGTCGAGGTCGAGACAGCGCAGCCGGGTTAGGCGGCTTCGCAGGCCGCCGGGTTGTCCTTGCGCAGGCTCGAGTCGTCGAGCATATCTCGCAGGATCGAGACCGGAATGATGACGCCGTCCTCGTCTTCTGTGCTTGCATACAGGACGCCGATGACGTTCCCGGCGGCGCCGTACGCCGCCGATCCCGACGAACCCGGTTTCACCCTCGCGGACGTCCTGTAGACGACAGATGCGTTGTCCAGCCGATCTCCCTCCCGAGCGAGGATCGTGCCGTCGGTGATCGTGAGGGTGCCGCCATCGGGGTATCCCACGATGGTGACCGTGTCTCGGTAGGCGGGATCGAATTCCTCGAGCGTCACCGTTGGTACAAGGGTTTCCTCCACGGTAATGAGCCCGAGGTCGCCGTTGGTCCCGAAGGAGGAGTCCGTGACGGTGACGTCGGTGCCGTCGAAGAGGTTGACCGTGAGTTCACCGTATGACGCGACGACGTGGTGGTTGGTCACAATCGTGTGCTCGTCGAGGATGAATCCGCTGCCCGTGAGCAGCGTGTCGCATCCGTTGTTCCTGATGCGCACGGCCGCGCGTTCCATGGGAGTGAAGCCGAGGACGCTGTCGTTCATGTCCGATGGCAGAGGTGCCGGGGATGCTGAGGGAATCCACTCGGTGGGCGTCGCGCTGGGTAGGGGTGGGATGACGGAGCACGACACCACGATGAGAGAACCGCCAAGGATTGCGGCGCACAGCGCCGCCCGGCTGCTCATTGCGGTTCCCCCTCAATCTGTTCGTGAAGCGCGGAAACCACAGGATCGCAAGCGAGCGTCACGCTGTTGTCGTAGGAGTGAACCGTCCACAGGACGTACATCCACCGGTTCTGTACGGTGCTCACTACCTCCGTGCGCTCACTGGCGCACGATTTGAGCACGGCCGCGATTTCGCGGTAGACAATCTGGTTGTCCTGCATGAGCGCCTTGCGGTAGGCCTCGTCCACGAGTTCGGACTGCGCGTCATCGAGGCTTTCCGAGAGCTCAACGATGCGATCGTCCTGGTCGTCGTTGGCGGACATTCGCGTCGATAGCTCGCTTGCGAGATCCGTGTTCGTGTGCTTGAGATCGTCGGCTCGTGTGTACCACAGCACGGAGGCGGCGCCGAGGTAGGTGGTCGCACCCAGCAGGAGGATCGCCAACGCCGTGATGAGAGAGAAACGCAGCGGCGCCACGCGCGCTCGTGCGGAGATTCCGCGAAGCCATCGGCCCATGTCAGCCCCCAGTCTTGAGCTCGGCGCTCGCCTTGCTCGCGGCCGCACATGCGGCCTTTGCCTCAGTGAGGGATGTGCTCACGGAAGCACCGGCCCAGGCCTTCGCGATCGCTTCGCCGCGGGAGTCGTAGCACGACTGGTAGTCAAGGGCGACGTCTCGGTAGGCGTGTGCGACGAACTCTTCTTCATCCGCGGCGGTGCTCAGGGTCGAGAGCGTGGTGGCAACTTCTTCCGCTTGGGAGGTGAGGATACTGAGTTGCTCCTGCTGGGCCTGGTCGATTCCGTTCGCGATCGCGATACGTTCCCCATAGTCGTTCGCCCGCGATTGGAGGTCAGCGGCTTCTGTGCGCCAACCGGAGGTGAGCGAGACGAGCATCGCGTCGCCCGTCACGACGATTCCCGCCGCCACGCTCCACCAGAAGCCCTTGCGCCGGAGCAGCGATCGGCGGCCCACGGGTAGCTCCTCGGCAACGTTCACCTCGACCGGAGGCATGGCTACGGCGGTCGCGGCGTCGGGGGGCAGAGGCGGGGTCGCGGATGTCGTCGTGGCGGGGGGTGCCCACGACGGCTCCGGGGCCGTTTCCCCTTGTCGCTCGGCCATGCGTCTCCTTTGTCGCACGTGCCGCGAGATGCGACGACGCACAGGGTCAACCTAGTCCGGTGCGCCCCGCGCCGCAGAAGCAGGAGCGTCGACCGCTGCCGCCTCGACAATGACGGTGTCGATCACGGACTTCGCTGCGGACACGGCCAACCTATCGGTCGTGGGTGAAAGGCGCTTGCCGAAACGGCCCCGGGAATCAGCAGGAACTCTGCTGCGGAATGAGGAGTGACTCCTCGGCGAGAAGCTGCAGGAGGGTCGATATGGGAATCATGAAGCTCTGTTCGACATCGTTCTTGGCGTAGATGACGCCCACGACCTCTCCGTCAGCGTTGAGGACCGGGGAGCCGGATGAGCCGGGTTCCACCTGGGCCGTCGTGCCGAGTACGGATCCCACCGATCCGTTGAGGGGGTCCTGGACGTTTCCGAGGACGATCCCGGACGTTGTGGTGAGGCGCCCACCACCGGGATAGCCGATCACTGTGATGGCATCGCCCGTTTGCGGATCTTGGTCGGCGGGTAGCGCCCAGACGGGCAGAGACTCCTCGACGCGGATGATGGCGATGTCGGCGGCCGTCGTGCTGCGGGCGGCGGTCGCCTCGACCGTGTGGCCGTCGTACGTGGAGATCTCCAATTGGCTCGAATCTTCAATCACGTGGCGATTCGTCACGAGAGTGTGTTCGTCGATCATGAACCCCGTGCCGGTCGCGAGGAATCCACACCCGATGTTGCGGACGCGAACCGTCATCCGCTGGGCGATGCCGAACCCGTCGGGGGAGAGAAGCGGGCCGTGATCGGAGGCCGTCGGCGACGGCGAAGGCACGAAGTCCGTGGGAAGGGGCGGGGGGAGGTCGGGGATATTGGCACAACCGGCAAGCGCGAACGCGGCGGCCACCAGGAGAAGGCGTCGCATGGCTAGCCCGCCAACTCCTTCTGGAGTGTGGAGTTCGCGTTCTGTGCGGCGGCGCACAGCGCGTCGACGGACGACTTGAATTGCGCGATATCCGAGGGGCTGTAGTCCTCGGCGTTCTGCAGGTATCCCACGAGTGTCTTCTGCTCGTTGACGCAGCGATTCAGGGCGAGAGAGACCGAACCTCCGAGCGAGACCAACTCTCGCAGGTAGGCGATTTCCTGTTGAGCGAAGGCTACGTCGTCTCCCGCCTGCGCGGTCTCGTCTGCGAGCTCGGTAATGCGCTGCTGGGCCGTGGCAAGTTGCTGCGTGAGGATGTCGATCTGCTCGGTCTGATCGACGACGTAGGCCTGCTCGGTCGCGAGGCGCTCCCCGAGATCGTACGCCTGGCTCTCGAGGGTGTCGGCGCGCGCGGACCATCGGTCGCTGGCGACCCACAGGTAGATCGTGAGGGCGCCGAGGATCAGCGCGACGAGGGCCAGTCCGGCCGCGACAACCTGCCATCGTCGCCGTTCATTCAAGGGGATACGGTTGAGCGCTGCCGTCCGTTCGGGCACGGGAGTGAGCACCGTGGTCTGCTCGTTGGCCGGGTTGATACCCACGCGGGGCTTCTCGCCCGTCCCGTAGTCGGGACGATAGATCGCGTTGGTATCGGTCCCGGGGCGGGGGACGCCGCCCGTGGGCGGCGTAGGCGGGCTTGTCACGACACTGCTCCCGTTAGTCTCTCGCCGGGTCCCTCGCCCGGCGCATCCGGATAGGGCGATGCCTCCCGGAATGCCAACTGTACGCTTCGCAGGCCGTCGCGGAGAGCCCGTGCGTGAGTGTCGCCCAGGTCGGGCGCGGCTGCGGTCACCAGTCCTGCGAGGGCGTTGATGATCGCTCGAGCCTCATCCAGGTCCTGATACTGCTCGCCCTCCTCCGCGAGGCCGCAACGGAGCGCCGCGGCGCTCAGCAGGTGGACGCCCACGGTGGTGATCAACTCGACGGACGTGATGTCCGCAAGGTCCCGCGCCTCGTCGTCGGCCATGGTGCTATTCTTGCCTATCGACCGGCGACGGAAACTCTCGTCGCACGCAAGTGGAGTCCACTCCCACCCTCGGGCCAGTCTTGGGCCAGGGTTTTCGGTCTCGAGGGGCGTTCGCGCCCGTCGAGGTTTCGTGGCCTCTGCGTGCGTATCCGCAGGGGCCTTCTTCTTTGCCGGGCGTCACACATGAAAGGAGCGGACATCAACGAACCGCGTATCAACGACAAAATCCGAGTGCCAGAAGTACGACTGGTCGGCCCCGAGGGCGAACAGGTCGGAATCGTCAGGCTCGAGGACGCGCTGAGGCTTGCCCAGGAATCGGATCTCGACCTGGTCGAGGTCGCGCCCGAGTCGCGTCCCCCCGTGGCGAAGCTCATGGACTACGGCAAGTTCAAGTACG
>CAZTJX010000100.1:0-6679 GCA_964613755.1 uncultured Demequinaceae bacterium
GAGTGCGCGATGCCGCGCCCGCTGGTCATGAGGTTCATCTCACCGGGCCGGATCAGCTGGTCGTTGCCCATGCTGTCGCGGTGCTCCACCTCGCCGGAGAACAGCCACGAGACGGTCTGCAGGCCCGAGTGCGGGTGCGGCGGCACGTCCATGCGCCCGGCCGCGGGCCCGAAGTGGTCGGCGAAGCACCATGCGCCGATCAGGGAGCGGTCGCGGTGCGGGAGGGTCCGGCGCACCATCATGGCGCGCGGGCCGCCCAGCGGGACCTCGCGGGAGGTGATCAGTTGGACGGGCTGGGTGGTACTCACCGTTCGATTGTCATACGGATCCGCGCCAAGCCCCTCCACCGGCGAGGCGGGCACCCCACCATCGGCGCTATCGGTGGGTGACCCGCCAGTAGTTGCCGTCCGGGTCGTAGAGACGGAAGTCCGTGAGCCCCCAGGGCCGCGCTGCGAGGTCGTCGGCGAGTTCGCCGCCCGCCGCGACGACGCGGTCACGCTCGGCCGTGACGTCGTCAACCTCGAGCACGATCTCGACGGCAACACGCCCCGGCGTCGATCCGGCTTCGGCGGGTGGTCGTTCCGCGAGACCCACGGCTACGTCATCGCGGCGAAGCCACACGTAGCGCCCGCCCTTCGGCCGGTCATCTCTCGCGATGTCGAACGCCAGCACCGAGACGTAGAAGTCGACCGAGGCGTCGAGGTCAGCGGGGAAGAGTTCGATACGAAGCGAGGCGGCCACGCGGTCCACGATACCGACGGCGAGGGCACGCGCAATCGGCCGCCGCCGCGCTCAGTGCCCCGCTGGCACCCCGGAGTCCCCGCCCGGCGCCTGACGCGGCACCAGCCACGTCAGCCCGAAGCCCACCGTCGCGAGCGCAGCCGAGACGAAGAACGCCACCCGGATACCTCCGGCCAGCGCGGCCGTCTCCGATGCGCCGCCCGCCACCCGCGAGAGCGCGACGGCGGACATCGTCGACACGAACGCCGCGGTGCCCGCCGCGCCCGCCACCTGCTGGATGGTCGCGAGGGTCGCGGACCCGTGCGAGTACAGGTGCGGCGGAAGCGAGCCGAGGCTCGCGGAGAACAGCGACGTGAAGAGCAGCGACAGGCCCGCGCTCTGCACCACGTGGCAGGCGATGAGCACACCCCACGGCGTGGACTCCGAGATGAACGCGGCGAGCATCCCAATGGACCCGGCCACCAGCGCAGCCCCGGGGACCACGAGCGGCCGCGGCCCCACGCGGTCGTACCAGCGCCCGACCACGGGGCCCATGAGCCCGAACGTCAGCCCGCCGGGAAGCAGCAGCAGGCCCGTCGTCAATACGGACAACCCCAGCACCTCCTGCGCGAACAGCGGCAGCAGGATGATCGCACCGAACAGTGCGGCCATGGCGATCACGAACAGGAGGATGGACACGGTGAAGACGCGGCTGTAGAACGTGCGGAGATCGAGCAGCGCGCGGTCGGTGCGCTGCATCACCAGCTGCCGCCACACGAACGCGCCGAGCGCCACCGCGCCGACGCCGAGGGCAAGGTACATGACGCGGGAATCGCGGGTCGCGGGGTCCTCGCCGAACGCGCTCAGCCCGTAGACCACACCGCCGAACCCGAGCGCGGCGAGCGGCACCGACCACAGGTCGAGGGCCCCCGCGGTCCGCTCTCCCACATTGGTGATGCGGACGGCGCCGAAGGCGAGCGCGGCGCCCGCGACCGGCAGCACGAACCAGAACAGGAACCGCCACTCGGCGTAGTTCAGGATCGTCCCGGAGATCGTCGGCCCGAGCGCGGGCGCAAGGGCGATCACGATCGTGATGTTGCCCATGCGGCGTCCGCGCTCCGCGGGAGGAACGAGCATCATCACCGTGGTCATGAGCAGCGGGAGCATGATCGCCGTTCCCGACGCCTGGACGACGCGCGCCAGGAGCAGCGCGGGAAAGCCCGGGGCGAGCGCGGCGAGCAAGGTACCCGTGCAGAACAGGGACATGGCCGCGAGGAAGACGGCACGGGTCGTGAAGCGCTGGAGCAGGTAGCCGGTGATCGGGATGACCACGGCCATGGTCAGCAGGAACACCGTGGTCAGCCACTGGGCGGCGACGGCCGTGATGCCCAGATCGGTCATGAGATGCGGGATGGCGACGCTCATGATGGTCTCGTTGAGGATGACCGTGAACGCCGCGACGAGCAGCACCCAGATCACGAGGTTGTCGCGGCGACGGTCCTCAACGGACGGCTCCGTGGCGAAGGGTTCCACATCGGTCACGACGGGTGCAGGGCGAACTTCTGTCATGGGTGGTGCCTTTCTTCTGAGAAGCGAGAGTACGGCGGTGCGGGGCGCGCCCGAGCAACGTGAGACATGGGGAGACTCCAAAAGTGTGTAGGGAAGAGGTCGATGGCGACGCGTGAGGCGTCCGGCGGCAACGGACCTAGGAATTCATGCGCCCACCGTAACACGAGGGGAAGGGGGACGATGCGCCGCGTCGCGCGGGACCCGGCGATGGCCTATTTGGCGTCGAGCACGTCCACGGCGAAGACGAGCGTGGAGCCGGCCGGGATCGGGCCCATCGAACGGTCGCCGTAGCCGGCCTCCGGCGGGACGACGAGCAGCACCTTGGACCCGACGGGCTGGCCCACCAGGCCGTCGACCCAGCCGTCGATGAGGGAACCCCGGGCGATGACGAACGAGATGGGCTCGCCACGATCCCAGGACGAGTCGAACGTGGCTCCGTCCCACAGCCAGCCGGTGTAGTGGACCGTGATCGACTGGCCCTCCGCGACGGCCGCGCCGTCACCGGGCTCGAGGACGTCAACGACCAGGCCGTCGGGCATCGTCGCCCCGGCGAAGTCGATGGCCGGCGCGCCATTCGCGCCACGGGTGATGGTCGGAAGGGTGCTCATACGCGGAAACCTACCAGGCGCCGTCGCGAGACCGGGGCGCGGGCTGAGACGGGAGACGCGTCGCGACTCAAGGATCCGGGCGACGGTCCTTGGACGCACGCGATACTAGGAGCCATGGATCTCACACGCCGCATGACGATGACACTCGCCCCCGGCGAGTCCCTGACCAAAGAGGGTCCCGCCAACATGAGTCGCGGGCTGGAGAACGTCGGAGGGCGTCTCTTCCTCACCTCCACCCGCATGCACTTCAAGGCGCATGCGATGAACGTCCAGACCGCGAGCAGCGACATCCCGCTCGGGGAGATCGCGTCCGTCGAACGCGGCTGGACAACGATGTGGGGGATCCCGCTCGCGAAGAACGCCATAATCGTGACGACGGGTTCCGGAACCAGGAACAAGTTCACCGTGCAGAGACCGTCAGCCTGGGTAGAGGCCATCGACGCTCAGCGTGGCCGGGGCTAGATCGAGGCCGCCTCGGCCAGCCGCGCCTCAAGGCTCGTCCGGATCTTGTAGAACCGCACCAGAAACGCGGGCTCGTCGAGGCGCTTCCTGCGCATCCAGTGCGTGACCTCCTCGTTGCGCTTGCTGGCGTTGCACGAGCGGCACGCGGGGACGACGTTGGTGAGGGTGTAGCGGCCGCCGCGGGACAGGGGCTGGACGCAGTCCTTCTGCATCGCCCCGCCGTTCTTGCCGCAGTAGGCGCACCCGCCCCACGCCGCCTGGATCGCGGCCCACTGCGCGGCCGTGAGGTCATTGTCGGCTGCGTCCATCCGGCGCTTGCGCTTACGCGCCGCACGCGCACGTCGAGTCTGGTTGACCGCCACAAATCTCAGCGTACGGCGGGCTGCCTCACGATCGTGCGGAGCTTCTTCGGCGCGCCCGTGGCGTCCATCGCGAGGTAGCGCAGCGGCGGGATCTCGACGACGTCGTATCGTCCGCTTGCGGCGGCGTAGGACGGGAGCGTCTTCTTGAGGTCCTGCTTCACGAAACCTCCTTGACAAACGCGCACACCCGCCGCGTCATGAGCGCGGCGGAATCCGCGTCGTAGTCCTCGTACCCGTCGAATCCGAACAGGTGAGTTCCGCCCGGATAGACGAACGATTCGCACGCTCCCGCCGGGGCGAGGCTCGCGAGCGCCTCGACGGCGGCCTCCTCCACCCACGGGTCGGCCTCGGCCCGGTGGACCTGCACTCTCAGATGCGCCGGCCAGGCCTCGATGCCCAGCATCGCCGGCGGGAGGCACGCGTGCATCAAGACCGCCCCGAGCGCCCCCGGGCGCGTGAACGCGAGCGCCTGCGCCGACGCGGCTCCCAGGGAGAACCCCATGTACAGGAGCTCCGCGGGAAGGTCCTCGACGGCGGCGGCGGCACGGCCCGACAGTTCGGGGATGCCGACGGCGTCGCGCTTTGCCACGCCGTCCGCGAGGTTGTCGAACACCTCGCCGTCGTAGAGGTCGGGCGTGGTGACCTCGTGGCCGTCGGCGCGGAGCACCTCGGCGAAGTCGAGAACGTGCTGCGTGAGGCCGAGCCCGGAGTGGAACAGAACGATGTGAGTCATGAGGAACCTTTCTGGTGAGTGGATACGACCACGGTAGAGGCACCTATTGACACCGTAGTGTCACCGTTTATAGGCTTCGTTCCATGAACCGTAGCGAACGCCTCTTCGCGATCGCCGAGGATCTCCGCGGCGCGGGCAGTCGCGGCCGCACCACCGCCCAGCTCGCTCGCACCTTCGGGGTGTCGCAGCGCACCGTCAAGCGCGACATGGCGGCGCTGTTCGCGTCGGGCATTCCCCTCGTGTCGTTCGAGGGCCGCGGGGGCGGCTACCAGGTGCTGCCGGAGTCGCACCTCGCGCCACTACCCCTTACCGCGGGCGAGGCGGCGGCGGTCGCCATCGCGCTGGCATCGCAGCCGCAGATGCCCTACGCGGCTGAGGGGCGCTCCGTTCTCGCGAAGATGTCGGCGGCGATGACGACCGAGCAGCGGGCCATGGCCGCGGACGCCGCGAGCCGCGTGTGGATGCGCGCGGACCCCGACACCGACCGGCCGCCCAGCGCGGCCGTCATCGACGACGCGCTCCGCCGACAGGTCGCCGTCACCATCGCGTACACCGACTCCGACGGAGAGCGAACGCGCCGCACGATCGAGCCCATGGCCTACGCGCGCACGAGCGGCAACTGGAACGTGCTCGCCTGGTGCCACCTCAGGAACGGGGGCCGATGGTTCCGGCTCGACCGCATCTCGAAGGCGTGGCCCACCACCACCCCGTGCGAGCCCCGGGATCTGAGCGCCGTGTTCGGCGAGCCACCGCCCGACGCACAGCCGGCGACGGTCCTCCTCGCCTAACGACCGGCGCTCACCCCGCGCTCGGGTTCCCAACGCGGCGGGCGTTGCGCGCCACGACGGCGATCGTGCCAGCGCGGGGGTCGAACGGTGCCCCCGCGACGTCCCCGAGGATCTCGACGCCCTCGAATCCCGCCGACGTCGCCTCGGCCGATGCCTCGTCCGCCGTGAGGAACTGGGTCCAGTTGTAGTACTGGCGCTCCTCGTCGGCGGTGACAATGGTGTAGCGCTCGAGAAGCAGGCGCAGCTCGGGATAGAGCCAGTCCTCGCGCGTGCCGACGTACGGCGCCTCGGCCCAGAATCCGTCCTGAAGGTTGTCCTCGGTGACGATCCCCTCGGTGTGGTCCTCGAATCGGGGGGCCGCCGAGACGTCGAACAGGAACGCGCCGCCGGGCGCGAGCACCCCGCGAACCCTGGAGAGCAGCCGATGGCGCTGGTCGGGACTCAGCGCGCAGTAGTCCTCGCAGATCATCATGGCGAGATCGAACGGGCCACCCAGGTCATCCTCCAGGTAGTTCAGTTGGACGTAATCGATCGACAGCGACTCGGCGGCAGCGGCCTCGCGGGCGTACGCGAGAGACCGAGGCGACACGTCGACGCCGGTGACGCTAGCGCCGGTCCGCGCCAGCCGCTGCGCGTACAGGCCCGGGCCACACCCGAGGTCCAGGATGCGAACACCCGGGGCGAGGCGGAAGCGCCGAACGATCCACTCGGCCGCGCGATCGATGAACTCGAACGGGCGTGAGGATGCGTGACTCACCCCATCGAGGTGGAAGGCGAGCATGCTCGCCGAGATGTGAGGATCCGCCCAGAACTCGGGCGTGGTGTAGACGGAATGGGGCGCAGGGCGCGCCTGTGCAATGTGAGACATGAGAGAACTCCAAAGGTTGTGTGTGGGTAGGTCGATGGCGACGCGCGGGGCGTCGAGCGGCAACGGACCTAGGAGTTCATGCGCCCACCATAGCAAACGGCGATGTGACCGGCGGAAGCCTAGCTGGCCGTGATCACGTCCACGGCGAAGATGAGCATTGCGCCGCGCGGCCCGCGACGTCACGAACAATAGCGTCGTCGGGGAGCCCGGGACCTCGGTCCCGTAGGACTGAGGTCCGACGCGCATTCGGGTAGGCGGACCTAACCTGCAAGGAGAAGCTGCTCACTGAAGATCAGCCGCAGCCCGAGGAAAGGTCGAAACCCATGAAGCGAACCATCGCGGCCCTCAGCGCCGGATTCCTCGTCGCGCTCCTCGCGGCGTGCGGAACGAGCCCGTCCGAGACCACACCCTCGGACTCCCCCTCGGCGACCACGCCCGTCGCGCCCGTCACCGTCAACATCGCCTCCCTGAAAGGCCCGACGACCATGGGCCTCGTGAAGCTCATCGACGACGCCGCGCAGGGAGTGGCGGCCGAGGACTACCAGGTCTCCATCCACGGCACTCCCGAC
>CAZTJX010000101.1:0-6661 GCA_964613755.1 uncultured Demequinaceae bacterium
GTCATCCTTGTCCTTGAGAATGCCCTTCTCTCTGGCGTACTTGTTCACGAGCGACGTGAGGGCGGATCGGAAGCCCTCTTCGTGGGTGCCACCCTCCGTTGTCGAGATGGTGTTCGCGTACGTGAACACTGACTCGGAATAGCCGTTCGTCCATTGCATCGCTATCTCGAGCGAGATCGTGCCGGCCGGGTCCTCCGCCTCGAAGCTGATGATCTCGGCGTGCACCCTTTCGGACTTCTTCGCGTCATTGAGGTGGTCGACGTAGTCGACGAGGCCGCCATCGTAGCGATACGTGACCGTGCGGCTCTGTTCGCCATCGGCCTCGTCGTCGACCACGTACTCGGGACGCTCGTCGATGAGCGTGATGCTGAGTCCCCGATTCAGGAAAGCCATCTGCTGGAATCGTGCCCGGAGGGTCTCGTAGTCATAGTCCGTGGTCTCGAAGATCTTGTCGCTCGCCCAGAACGTGATGATCGTGCCGGTTCCCTCGACGGCTTCGCCCTTCTTGATGGCGCTCTTGGGCACGCCCCCCTGATAGGCCTGTCGCCACACGTGTCCCTCACGCTTGACTTCCGCCTCGAGGCGCGTCGACAGGGCATTGACCACAGAGACGCCGACGCCGTGAAGTCCGCCGGACACTGCGTAGCCACCGCCGCCGAACTTGCCTCCTGCGTGAAGCACCGTGAGGACGACCTCGAGTGCGGGCTTGCCCTCCGACTCGACGATATCGACGGGAATTCCGCGGCCGTTGTCGACGACGCGCACCCCCGCCTCAGGTAGGAGCGTGACGA
Source organism: uncultured Demequinaceae bacterium (assembly GCA_964613755.1). Lineage (GTDB taxonomy): Bacteria > Actinomycetota > Actinomycetes > Actinomycetales > Demequinaceae > JAFGBM01. Next base: position 792 of record CAZTJX010000101.1, read on the forward strand.
CGATCGAGTCACAGTGTCCTGCGAGCGCCTCGTCGACAGAGTTGTCCACGACCTCGTACACCAGGTGGTGGAGTCCTCGCTCTCCCGTCGAGCCGATGTACATGCTCGGGCGCTTCCGTACGGCTTCGAGGCCTTCGAGAACGGTGATGTTCTCCGCCCCATACGAGGGCACGCCGGTAGGGTCCGAAACGGCCACGAAAACGCCCTTTCAAGCGAGTGGCGCGGCCGAAGACGGCGCGCGCGATGCAGAAGTTCATTCTAGTCGCCCCTGGGGCCCCCCACGCGCCATTGGCGGGCATTTCTCGATTGACCGACGGCCCCCGCGCCCTCACCTACCCGTAGGTATCGCGTGGTCCCCTGCCGCGAACCGTCAAGCGGCCCTTCACCCAGGTGCGCCCCGTCGGGCCAACAATCCTCACTTCGGACACCACGCTGGACCCAATCGCCTCGTTGAGAAGCTGCCGAATATGTCCAGACATCGTGCCAAGCTGGGTGGCCCATGCCGTCGACGAGGCTCGGACGCAAACGATCCCTTTATCGAACGAGACCTCGGAACAGTGATCGGCGATCGCCTCCCCTACGACGTCACGCCAGCGCGCCGTGACGCCCGCGACCTGGACGTTCTCCCTCCAGCCGGGAGTGTCGAAAAGCGCCCCGATCTCGCTCTCGACGCTCGTGGGCTCCCGACCGGGTCCGTACGGCTCTCGTCCGACATTCTCGCGCCTGCGTCGACCCCGATCCTTGGAGGACTGCCGCGCGGAGCGCGTCGTCGCCCCGCGAGCGCGCGCGCCTTCTCGCGCTCGCTCCATTGCCGCGCGGGCCTGCGCCGCACCGTCGGATTTCGCCGAATCGTCCTTTGGGCCGTCAGCGGGCGGTTCCTTCACGGCTCACCCTCCCTTCGAACAGGTTTACCCTGTCGCCCACGAGGCTCTCCGGTACGTCGGCGGCGACGGCCGCCGTCACCAGGACCTGCTGCGCCGGGGCCATACGCGTCGCGAGCGCCGAGCGCCGAGCGCCGTCCAGTTCCGCGAACACATCATCGAGGATAAGGACCGGCTCGCCGTCTTCCCCCGAATCTGGGCCCGCCGAGGACGTCAGAAGATCGTAGGTGCCGAGACGAAGGGCGAGGGCGGCGGACCACGCTTCCCCGTGGCTCGCGTACCCCCTGGCGGGCATACCCCCTAGGGTAATTGAGAGATCGTCGCGATGTGGGCCGACCAGGCATATCCCCCGCTCCATCTCCTTTGTCCGGACCCGCCCGATCGCGTCGAGCATGCGTCCGGCTAGGTCCACTTCTGCTTCAGGGATCAGGTCCCCCTCGCCGAGGGTGGCGCACTCGTAGCCGAGCACGCATCGTCCCCCCACGGCCAGATCGGCGTACGCAAGGGACACGTAGGGGGCGAGCGCGGTCACGGCATCGAGACGCGCGCGAAGGATTCGGGCCCCGAGCGTCGCCTGCCGTTCGTCCCACACCTCGAGCGTTGCAGGGGGCGTGCCCCGGCCTCGCGCGGACTTGAGAAGCGCCGTTCTCTGCCGGACGACGCGCTCATAATCAGTGAGATCCCCCGCGAGCTTCGGAGAGAGTGCCACGCACACCTCGTCGAGAAATCGGCGGCGTCCCGAAGGGTCACCCTTGATGATGTCGAGATCCTCGGGCGAGAAGATCACCGTGCGCAGGACTCCCACGACATCGCGAGCCTTCGCGGGGCCCCCGTTGATGCGATAGGCCTTCGCTCGTCCCGGGGCGATCGTCGCCTCGAGAACCATGGCGCGGCTCGCCCTTTCGATCTTGCCTCGGACCACGGCCGCTGTAGCCGACGCTCGAATCAGGGGCGCGTCCGTGCCAACCCGGTGACTACCGAGAGTCGACAGGTACCGGATCGCCTCGACGATATTGGTCTTCCCCGCGCCGTTGGGTCCGACGAGGCTGGTGACGCCGGGATTAATCGTCAGATCGAGTTCGGCGTACGAGCGAAAGTCGATGAGCGACAGCCGGGTGACGCGCATGCGCTACGAGGAGATACGAATGGGCACCAACAAATAGCGGAACTCGGGGGCGAGGTCACCACCGGGTTTCTCTATCCCGACGAACTCCACGGGCTTGGTTTCTTGGGTGAAGCCGAAGCGTACGAAGTCCGTAGAAATCGCACCGAGTCCATCGAGGAGGTACTGGGGATTGAAGGCGACGGTGATGTCGCTGCCCTCGAGCGATGATTCGATCGCTTCGGATGCCTGTGCGTCCTCCGTTTGCCCGGCATCGAGCGTGACCTCTCCGGCCGAAAAGGACAGTCGGACAGAACTGTTGCGCTCGGCGACCAGCGACACACGCCTCGTCGCCTCCATGAGATCTTGCCTGTTCACCGCTGCGGTGATGGGAGACGCGTCTGGGAAAAGCCGTCGCACCTGCGGGTAATCGCCGTCCATAAGGAGCGATGTGGTCTGCAGGCCTCCTGCCGCGAACCCCACAAGATCGACTTCGTCGCCCGCGGAGAGGGCAACGGTGATATCACCGGATCCCAGGGCCTTCGCGGTCTCGACGAGCGTCTTCGCCCGTACGAGCGCGACTGCTGACACGTTCGAAACAGAGGGCTTCCATTTCAGCTCGCGCAAGGCAAGCCGGTATCGGTCCGTGGCGAGCAGCGCGATACTCGATCCTTCGATCTCGACCCTCACGCCCGTCAAGATGGGAAGCGTCTCGTCCTTCGATGCGGCCGAGGCCACCTGAACGACCGCGGCCTCGAATTCTTTGCCGTCCACCGTCCCCGACTGTTCAGGAAGTTCGGGAAGATTGGGGTACTGATCGACGGGCATCGTCGCCAAAGTGAAGCGGCTCGCCCCACACGTGACCGAGACTTTGGTTCCATCAAGGGAAAAGACCACGGGCTTGTGCGGCAATGCATTCGCGATTTCTCGAAGAAGGCGTCCCGAAACAAGCGCCACTCCTTCATTCTCCACTTGAGCCGGAAATTCTGCCTTCGCCGAAACCTCGTAGTCAAAACTTGCGAGGCGTACGATTCCACCACGTTCGGCCTCGATCCTCACCCCAGCAAGTACCGGGGTCGGTGGACGCGAAGGGACCGCGCGCGCGGTCCAGGCGACAGCGTCGGCGAGTACATCCCGGTCAACGGAAAACTTCATCGGTCACTCCTCGTTTCGCTTCGCCACAGACTACGCCAAACCCCTGTCTCATGGCTTGAACAGGGGGATGCGGGTATCAGCGTGCACGCTTCCTACGGACGTCTAGGGGAAATGGAGGAAGAAGGAGGGAAGGAGTCGTAGTAGGGGAGGTGGAAAAGGGGGATAACCCTTGTCATGCCTGGTAGAGAAGCAGGTGGGTTGGGGATAACGCTGGGGAAGAAGGGAGAGGGGCGTGAGTGACGGGGAGAAGCGGTGAAGGAGGGCGTTTCGAACAGGGCGTTACTCACAGGTCATCCACGGGATAAGGACGCGTCATCCACGGGTATTCACAGGGTTGTACACAGGTGTGCAATTCTGGCGTGACCGACATCACCCGAGACGAAGAGGGGAATCAGCTCCCATCAGGAGCGAGAGTGCTGCTTGATTCGGGCGTGAATCTCGGTCACCTGGTTGTACATCTGACGTCGCTGGGCGATCTGGTCTTCCACTTTCTTCACCGCATACATCACGGTGGTGTGGTCTTTCCCGCCAAAGTGGTCGCCGATTTTCGGCAAAGAAAGGTCGGTCAGTTGCCGACAGAGATACATGGCGATTTGACGGGCCGTGACGTAGACACGTGAGCGGGAAGTCCCCGTGAGCTCGTCGATAGTGATACCGAAGTACTCCGCGGTCCTTCCGATGATCGTGGCCGCGGTGACCGCCGAGTCGTCCTCGCTAATGAGATCCTTCAGAACCACTTGAGCGAGGCTGAGGTCGACGGGTTGCTTGTTGAGTGCGGCGAAAGCGGTGACACGGATGAGGGCACCCTCGAGTTCGCGAATGTTCGTTGTGATGTTTGATCCAATGTATCCGAGAACATCGTCCGGGGCCTGAACATCATCGACGGCGGCCTTCTTGCGAAGAATCGCAATACGAGTCTCAAGATCGGGAGGTTGTACGTCGGTCATGAGCCCCCACTCGAACCGAGTTCGCATACGCTCCTCGATACCCGCGAGATTCCGGGGCGAAACGTCGGAGGTGATGACCACGTGCTTGCCTGCGTTGTGAAGAGCGTTGAACGTGTGGAAGAACTCCTCAAGGGTTTGCTCCTTGCCCTGGAGGAATTGAATGTCATCAATGAGGAGGATGTCGACGTCGCGATAGTGGCGCTTGAAAGCCAACTTCCGGTCGTCGCGGATCGCGTTGATGAAGTCATTGGTGAACTCCTCGGAGTTCACATACCGTACGCGGGTCTGAGGCTTGAGGTGACGCGTGTAGTGCCCGATCGCGTGAAGGAGATGAGTCTTGCCGAGTCCGGAGTCGCCATAGATGAAGAGGGGGTTGTACGTCTTGCCTGGTGCCTCGGCGACGGCGAGTGCGGCTGCGTGGGCGAAGCGGTTTGAGGCGCCGATGACAAACGTATCGAACGTGTAGCGCGGATTGAGGTGGGGATCATCCGAACTCGAGCTCTTGCTCTTACCTTTGCCCCGGGAGGACTTCCGAGGTACGGGCTCCTCGTCAATCTCCACCATGTCAGGCGGGACGACAGAGGCATCGACCGTGACCGCGAAGCGCACCTCTTGATCGAGGACGGCGACGAGGGCGTCGGTGATGACGTTACGCAGTTGCGTTTCTAGGTAGTTCTTGGTGAAGTCCTCTGCCACCGCGAGGAACACGTTGTCGTCGACGAGGGCAAGAGGCTTCACGAGACGAACGAAGGAGCGGTTCTGCGCCGTGAGGTTGGGGTTGGAGCGCAGGGCGTCGAGCGTCCTGGACCAGAGAACGTCGATGGAGTCATGCGCCGAGCTGTCCGCCACCTGTCCCCCTCCTCGCCGCGGCTCTCCACAGGGTTGTTCACACCCGTAAAGTCGCCGTCACCTATTCGTAACCTGTCAAACCGCGTGTCGCTCCGCACGGGAACCGCGATGATGGTGGAGCCTATCCTGTTCGACGCGTCTGGCCAACGCGGGCGCCGAGATTTGACGCTCCTGCCCCCATCCCGTAGCGTTAGGCCGCTGATTTGACCACCCCCAACTGTGTGGAGTTCCCGTGACCAAGCGCACGTTCCAGCCGAACAATCGTCGGCGGGCAAAGACGCACGGCTTCCGCCTGCGCATGCGCACGCGCGCGGGCCGTTCCATCCTCGCGTCTCGTCGCCGCAGGGGACGCTCCGAGCTCTCGGCGTAAGGTGCTCCCCGCCGAGTCCCGCATGCGGGCGGCCTCGGACTTCCGGTCTGCCATGCGCCACGGGCACAAGGCAGGGCGGGCTACGGTGGTGGTCTATCTCGGGCGAGCGGTGGACTCGAATCGCATCGCGGGTTTCGTCGTCTCGAAGGCCGTAGGAGGTGCCGTGGTTCGGAATCGAGTGAAGCGTCGTCTCCGCGCGATCGTCGCCACGAATCTCGCTACCCTGCCCGAGGGCGCACACGTGGTCGTTCGTGCGCTACCGGCTACCGCCACCGCATCGTTCTCGGAACTCACCGCCGACGTCGGCTCCGCGTTGACTTCGGTGTGCGGAAGGGTCGACGCGTGACCGCGGCGACAGTCGCGCGCGGAGCGCTCCGAGCTCCGCGCTACCTGGGACTGGGCCTTATCCGCGTGTATCAGTGGACGATTTCCCCGCTTCTTGGACCCCGGTGCAAGTACTACCCGTCGTGCTCGCACTATGGTTTCACGGCGGTCGAACGACACGGACTGCTCAAGGGTTCCGTCCTTGCGGGCTGGCGTATCCTTCGCTGCAATCCGTGGAGCTA
>CAZTJX010000102.1:0-6642 GCA_964613755.1 uncultured Demequinaceae bacterium
CTGTCCGCTTCTTGAACACCCGCGGCACATCCCAGACGTCGAGGACGAGGACGTCGTCCGGAAGTTGCTTGTACGTCACGTTGGGCTGGAGGCCCCCCGTGAGGATGACGAGCGCGGGCTTCACCGGCACCTCCCAGCCGAGCGCCGCCGTGAGGAGCTGCGCCGCGCGCGTGCCCTCGAACACGGAGTTGCGCAGGTAGGGGACCGGTTGGCCGTTGACGAGGATCTTCCGCGACGCGACCCACACCTTGGCGCCCGGGTGGAACTTCGTGTTGATCGTGAAGACTCCACCGGGCCCGATGAGGACGTGGTCGATGTCCGAGTCGCCCGCACCCACCGGCACCGAGTGGAGCACGCGCCAGCCGAGCGGGACGAGCTTCTCGAGCTTCGGCCCGACCTTTTCCTCGCCCTGGGCGCCGATGCGCCACGCGCGCTCGTCCGTCTTCGCGTCGAGGAAGCGGGCGAGGGGAGCGATTACCGGGTGGCGCTCCTTGGCGGCGGACCACTCGTCAGCAGCCTTGGCGCGCACGGTCTCGCCCGGCCGGTTGGGGGAGAGATCGCGGCCGCGGCTGGGGGAGGGCGAGTGCGTCACGTCACGAGCCTAGAGGCAGTGCTGGTTCGGTGCTCGGGAAGAGTGGATCTGCCCCGTCACGCCAGGCAACTCGCGCCTCGTATCCACCTCGACGGGCGCGCGCGAAGGCGCAGTGGTACCTTGCGACTGAGCTGGGGGAAGGCCAACGCGATGAGGCGTCGGCTTGTCGGGACGGGGGTCCTGCGTTGACGCTGGTGCGCAAGTTGATACTCGCTCTGGGGGTGTTCGCGTGGGCGGGCTTCCTCGTGGCATGGCTCGCACCTCGCGCGTGGCTCGGGGGGAATTCGCTGGGGTGGGTTTTGTTGGCGCTCGCGGTCGGGCTCTCGGCAATCGCGGGTACTGCGCACGAGAAGCCAGTCGGACGGCCGATTATGATGCCCATCACGGTCAGGGCCGACCGCGCCCTACGAGGTTTCGATGGCAAGTACGCCGAGTATTTCGGCGCCTCCGATGCGGACGGGCCCACACCACTGGAGAAGCTTGTCGCCCGGATGGGCGATCGGACGAAGGGGGTGGTCAGGAGCACCATCGAACTGGAGTTTCTGAGGACGCACTTGTCGATCAAGCATTCCCAAACCCTGGACCTCTCGCCTCCGGGCGAGATCTTGCCTGTGCATCGAATGGTCAAGGGAACCATCGCGGGCGAACGCACGGTCCGGGCCGAGGGGAGAGAGGTGGTCGCCCTTTCCCGTCTTGAGTGTCACGGGGCTGCCCTCAGGATTCTCCAGGTACTCGCAGGTGAGGTAGCGACGGAGCTTCACTTCCCCCACGACTGGTACAGGCGGGCGGTACTGAAGACAGTCAGGGCGGTGTCACGCGAGACGGAGGGTTCTCGTGAAGCGGTGAAGGCCGCACGGGAAGCCGTCTGGACAGCGGCAAGGAAGGCCGCCGACACGGCCGCGCTGGAGAGCGGTGAGACTCCCAGCGAGGACGATCTCGGATTGAAGCTTGAGCCGCTGCTCTCGATGATTGCGTACCTTGCGAAGTACCACACGGTGATGGTGACGGTTCCGCACCGTTCCAAGAAGCATCTGCGACGAATCGTGGTGACCGAATACCAGCGACCCAACCGAGACGTTGTTCGCCGAGCGCTCGACAGATTCCGCTACCTCCTGGGGCTTGAGCAACGCGACTTCAATCTCGCTCTCCCCGAGGCGCTTGAGTCTCCCAGCCTGCATGTTCACTGCAAGGCGCCGCCGGGAATGTATGTGTTCAGCGCGGTTCCGTTCCTCAACCTCAAGGAGATCCTGGACACGTTGCCCCCCGCCGCCAGGACAGTAGTCTGCCCCAGGGGTGCCCCGCCCCCGCCGTGGATTGAGGAGACCCGCGGTTTCGACTACGTACACGCCTACTTCCATGAACTCAATGACCTGCGAGCGCGACTCAAGAGCGTGCGCCCCAAGGTTTCGATCCCTCTGGAGGCGCGGTTGGTCGTGAGCTTCCGAGAGAGGCCGCCCGGATCGATGCTGATCCTCGCTGTGGCCTCGGTCTTCCTCTCGGCGATGGTGATTCTGACAGGCCGGAACTTCCACGACTTCTTCGCGACCGATCCGCGAGTGACCTTGGCCCTCATTTACGGGCTTCCCGCGCTGTTCGCGGGATGGATCGTCGCCCGAATCAAGGACGAGGTTCTCCGCAGAATATCCATCCCCACCTTCCTCAACGCCGCGTGGTTTGTCGTGAACGCGGGGGTGGCCATCGGCATCGTCGCGGTGTTCGTCGTCGTGGGATCCGATCACCCTCGGGTGTGGTTCGCGCTCACGATGTCGTGCGTTGCGCAGATGCTGGTCACGCTCTTTCGGTACTGGATCAAGCACTATCGGCACATCGTCAGGCTTCACGTCAGCAATACCGGCGAACCGTTCCGTTCGATCTGGGTGCGTGCATGGAATGCGATGAGGTCTACGTGGGATCGGGCCCGGGGCCAAGGGGCCCACGATGATCGCGAATGCCTGGAAGGACTCGTGATCTCGCCTAGCCCGCCTCCGCAACGCCCATCCCGGTGAGGATCACCGTGCGGGCTTTCCCGTCGACGGTGACCGTGAGCGTCGTCTTGTAGGCCTCTGCGGCCGTCGGCGAGAAGGAAAGGAGCACGGACGCCGTGGCCCCACCCGCGATGTTGCCCACTGGTCCGGTGACCTTGAACGCCCCCTTCGGCACCTCGACGGCGGCGCTCGGGAGCCGGATCAGACCTCGTCCGTGATTCTTGACGACGACCTTGTTGTGCTCGACGCTTCCCACCGTCACCTTGCCGAAGTCGAGGCGCGTCGGGGTAAGGGAGAAGCCCTCGTCGTCGTGCGTTTCCGCACTTGTGCCGGGCACGAGGACGACGTCGACCACGCGCTCCACCAACCTGCGGAAGACGTCTTGCCGATAGCCGATGACGAACGCGATGACAAACAGCACTGCGACGCCCCTGGGCGTGATGTCGATGTCGCCGGTTGCGGTGGTGCCGATGGAGCCGAGGAAGAGCACGACGATAAGGGTTGCGACGGTTCCGAAGGCGGCGCCGATCGGAAGTTGCACCAGGTACCAGGCGTTCCAGCGCCGGGCCTGGTAGGAGCGCCGATCCGGATCGAAGTCGATCCAGTGGCGCGAGACGCCGATCATCGCGTTGCAGATCCCGCCGAGAGCCCCGCCCCATGGCACCAACAGCGGCAGGACTCCGCCGAGGACCGCGGGGAAACGATGGAGATCCCACCAGTTCAAGTAGTACGCGATCACAGCGAAGACCAGCGCAAGGAACTCCAGGGTGAGAAACGAGAGAATGAATCCCGGACGGCGCGACGATACCCAATCAGACATGTTGTGTCCTTCCCCTTGGAAGGACGGTACCGCGGACTGGCGGGCGACGCACGGCACAATGAGTATTCTGCTGACGCCTGCGAGCGACGTCGCCGAGGCGCCCGAGGCGCAGGGAGAGCGCTGGCCTACGCCTCCGCTAGTCCGGCGACCTTGCCGATGCACGCCGCGAGCGTGCGGTACGAGACCGGCTTCCCGAAGTCCTTCGACGCCCGCAGGGTCTCCAGTGAGATCGATCGCCGTCCCGGTTCGGGCGCGTCGAGCCACCACGTCGGCACCACGTAGAACTCCCACTGCGAGGCGTCGAGCATGTTGAGCTTCTCCTGGTCCTGCATCGCCTGGAGGGCGAACACGTAGATCGGGGAGTGGCGGCTCGCGTGGGGGGAGTGCTTGTTCGTCGTGGGATCGAACGCGCGCGTCGGCGGGCAGTCGAAGGCGATCCGTGCGGGCGCATCGTGCGCCCACGTCTGGATGTATGCGGTCGACTTGACTTCGATGCCGAATCCGCGCGGGTCCTCGACGTCGTGGTTCGCCCACGGGTCCCGGACTCCCTTGGCCGCGCCCACGGCGTTCGCGACGAAGAACTCCGCGAGCACGCCGCGCGTGATGTTGTCGCTGAGGCCCGAGTACGCCCACTGCCAGAACTTCATGACCGTGGAGATGGGCTTGTGCTCGTGGTCCATGACCTGTTCGCTGCCCTTGAGGCGCGGCACCGTGATCTGCGGGTACTTCAGCGGTGCTGGGACCGCGTCATCCTTTTTCGCCATACCTGCATCGTGGCACTACCCAGGCGGTCGCGCTCGGTGGGCGAACCTACGTCCCTTCCCGCCTCGCGGCGACAGGAATCAGCGCTCGCGCAGATACTCGACAGCCTCGAGACTTCGTCGGACGGTGCGATTCCCCGATACGAGAGCCGCGAACAGCACGACGGCAGCCGCGGAGTAGCCGAGAACTGTCGGGATCAGCCACAGGCCTTCCTGCGAACCGGCTTCGACGAACAAGGCCGTGTAGCCGAGTAACGTGAGGCCAATCGCGGCGGCGATGAACCCAATCATGAGCCTCTGGGGCAACCGGGCGCGGCGCACTTCCATGACGTGGTCCGCGATGGCCCACACCTTCCGAACGGGTGCCGGGACTCGGCCTGCGGTGAGGATGCGGGTCTCGAGCGCGCCGACAACGAGCATGCGGTGGCGCATGGTGACGTTCGTGAGGACTCCGAAGCCGGCGATCACCCAGACCGGCAGGGGTAGGAGTGCGGCACCCCACTGCAATCTGTCGACGAGCGAGGTCTGGTAGTAAAGCGTGGCCACGATGAAGGTGATGCCCGCACCCACGAGGGTCGACGTCAACGCAGCCGTTGTGGCGAGATCGGCGCGCTGCGCGGCGACCAGCGTCGCGATCGCCTCTATCGTCTCCTTCTCGTCGCGCTGTCGGCGCGAGCGGAGAGCGGGGATCGCCTCGCGCATCGCTGCGACGACGAGCGATCGAATCCAGAGCGTGGGCACGGTTCGAGCGTATCGGGTCCCCGACTTGAGGGTGCCGCTACCAGCGTGACCTTGGGGCGCCCGTCTCGCGCGGCAGCCCTCGCTCCAGGCGGTGGTATCGCCGTCCGTCACCGAGGGAGGCCGTTCGCTACGCTCGCCACATGACCGCCGTCCCTCCCGAGGTCGCCTCCGGCGTCGCCGCGCACCTCGCCGCGATGGAGCACCAGTACGGCATCCGCGTGTTGTTCGCGTGCGAGTCCGGATCGCGGGCGTGGGGGTTCGCGAGCGCGGACAGCGACTACGACGTGCGCTTCATCTACGTGCGCCCGCTCGACTGGTACCTCACGATCGAGGCCGGGCGCGACGTCATCGAGGAGCCGATCACCGGTGACATGGACGTAGCCGGCTGGGACCTCCGCAAGGCGCTCGGCCTCCTGCGCGGCGGCAACGCGACGCTGGTCGAGTGGTTCGACTCGCCCGTCGTCTACGCCGAGGCCTCCGGATTCCGTGACGCCTTCGCCCGCCTCGCGGCCGAGGTCTACCGACCCGAGCGCTCGTTCCACCACTACCACTCGCTTAGCGAGAAGTACCTGACCGTCTTCCGCGCCAAGAGCGAGGTGACGCTCAAGAAGCTCCTCTACTCGACGCGCACGGCCCTGGCCGCGGAGTGGGCGCTGACGCGCGACGGGCTCCCGCCGATGCGGCTTGCGGACCTGGCCGACGCCGTGGTCGAGGACGCGGCGGTGAGGTCGGCGATCGAGTCGGTCGTCGAGGCGAAGCGCGCGGGCGCGGAGGGCACGGCCTCCGCGATTCCGGAGGTGCTTCTCGACTACTTGGCGGGCCTGATCGCGCGGCATGAACAGGCGCGGCCCGAGCCTCTGCCGCCCGCGCCGTCGGCGCCCTTCGACGCGTTCTTCCGCACCTGGATCGGGGAAGGCTAGGGGTTGGCAACGCGTCCGGCCTGTGGACCGCCGCGCACGCCGTTGACGCGTGCGATAGCGTCGGCTCATGCGGGTCGGGGTGTACGTCGACGGCTTCAACCTCTACTACGGCATGCGCGCCATCTGCGGGCGCTCCACGCCGGGGTGGCGCTGGCTCGACCTGAAGGGCCTCGCGACGGATGTCATCAATCACCGCGCACCTTGGGCGGGCAAGCACGACGTGGTGATCACCTACTGCACCGCACGCATCAGCGGCGCCGACAACCCCCTTGGCCAGCAGGAGCAAGACGTCTACCTCCGGGCGCTTGAGGCATCGGGTTCGGCGGCGCGCATCGAGTACGGCAACTTCGTCGCGCGGGTGAGCACCGCGCCCCTCGCGACCGCCGACTCCAAGGGGCGCCCTATGCTGGTCCGTTCCGCGCCACCCATCCTCGTCAAGGACTCGGCGGGCGTCGATGTGCCCGACGCCCGATTCCTGGCCTCGGTAGCGAGACGCGAGGAGAAGGGGACGGATGTCAACGTCGCGGCCCACCTTCTCATCGACGTTATGTCGAAGGCCGTGCATGCTGCCGTCGTGATCAGCAACGACAGCGACCTTGCGCTACCGATTCGCTTCGCGCGGACCCTGGTTCCCGTGGGCGTGGTCAACCCCTCGACCAGCTACCGCGCCGGCGCGCTGGGCGGATCGGCGAGCGACGGGGTCGGTGGGCACTGGTGGCACCCCCTGCAGGAGGCCGAGATCCGGCGCCACCAGTTGCCGAAGAAGGTGGGACAGGGGATCGTCAAGCCCCGACCTTGGTAGGCCCCGGAGACGCGGTGGTAT
>CAZTJX010000103.1:0-6614 GCA_964613755.1 uncultured Demequinaceae bacterium
ACGCTCGCGTGTCCGAGCAGCTCCTGAACGACGCGCACATCGGCGCCTCCGGAGAGCATGTGGGTCGCGAAGCTGTGGCGGAGCGTGTGGGGTGAGACTCCCTCGACGCCCGCCCGTTCCGCGGCGGCCTTGAGGATCGACCAGGCGCTCTGCCTGCTGAGCCTCGCCCCGCGCGTGTTGAGGAAGACGGCGGGCGTGCCCTTTCCGTGGCTCGCGAGCGCGCCACGGCCGCGCACGAGGTAGGCGTCCACCTCGTGCGCCGCGATACGCCCGATCGGTACGACGCGCTCCTTGCTGCCCTTACCGCGCAGGAGCACGGACTCCTCCCCCTCGTCGAGCGTCACGTCGTCCACATCCAGGCCAACGGCCTCGCTGATTCGCGCACCCGTGGCGTACACCAGTTCCAGGAGCGCCCGGTCGCGAAGCTGCGCCAGCGTCGGAGTCTCTGCCGTCGACCCCGCACCCGCGGCCTCCAGGATGATGGCAACCTGCTCGGTGGAGATGGCCTTGGGAAGCCTCGCGGGGATCGCCCGCGGCTTCACCTCGCTGGAGGGGTCGTCTCGCGTCCATCCCTCCGCAAGGGCGAAGCGGTGCCACCCGCGGATCGCGACAATGGTGCGTGACGCCGAGGACGGAGCGAGAGATGTCCCTCCGTCCGAGCCCGTACCGAGCGCCTGGCTGAAGTCCGAGACGTCCGCCCGCCCGACGTCGGCGAGGGACACGATTCCCCGGGCGGCGAGGAACGCCGCGTAGCGATCGAGGTCGCGGCGGTAGGCCGCGATCGTGTTGGCGCTCAGTCCGCGCTCGACCGTAACGTGGGCCAGGTAGGAATCGCGCTGCGACCGGAGCACTACGCCCGCCCGACGGTGCGCGCGCCGCTCGGAGAAGAGTGGGGGTCGGGCATGATTCCATCGTAGTCACGGGGCGCGACGCTCCCCGGTGGTGAGCACCCGATCCGTGCCCCTAGTCCTGCTCCCCCGTCGTTGCGACGCCAGTAGGCTAGGTGCATCATCCCCGAACCACTTGGAGACCCCTGTGACCGCCATCATGACCGACCAGGACCGGGCCGCCGTCGACACCCTCAAGGTGCTCGCCGCCGACGCCGTGGAGAAGGTGGGCAACGGGCACCCCGGCACCGCCATCAGCCTTGCCCCCGCCGCGTATCTGCTATTCCAGAAGATCATGCACCACGACCCCGCGGACTCGTCGTGGCTCGGCCGCGACCGCTTCGTGCTCTCCGCCGGCCACTCGTCGTTGACGCTCTATCTGCAGCTCTTCGCCTCCGGGTACGACCTATCGCTCGATGACCTTAAGGCGCTTCGCACCGCCGACTCGCTCACGCCTGGACACCCGGAATTCGGCCACACCCCCGCCGCCGAGATCACCACGGGCCCCCTCGGTTCCGGCCTCGCGTCCGCCGTCGGCATGGCGATGGCCGCGCGACGCGAGCGCGGGCTGTTCGACCCCGAGTCCGGCCCCGGGAAGAGCCTCTTTGATCATCGCGTCTTCGTCATCGCGTCCGATGGCGACCTCCAGGAGGGCGTAACGAGCGAGGCCTCGTCGCTCGCCGGAACCCAGGAGCTCGGGAATCTCGTCGTCCTGTGGGATGACAACCACATCTCGATCGAGGACGACACGTCGATCGCGTTCTCCGAGGACGTCCTGGCGCGCTATGAGGCCTACGGATGGGATGTCCACCGCGTCTCGTGGATCCAGAAGGACGGCTCGTACGTCGAGGACGTCGACGCCCTCAAGGCCGCCTACGACGCCTCCCTGAAGGCCACGGGCAAGCCGTCCATCATCGCGCTCCGCACCATCATCGGCTGGCCGTCGCCCACCAAGCAGAACACCGGGGCCATCCACGGCTCCAAGCTCGGCGGCGATGAGGTCGCGGGCCTCAAGAACGCACTCGGCTTCGACCCCGCAGTCAACTTCGCGGTCGACCCCGCGGTCATCGCCCACGCACAGGAGGTCGGCGCCCGTGGCGCGGCCGCCCATGCGGAGTGGGACGCGGCGTTCGCCACGTGGCAGACCGAGAACCCCGAGCGCGCCGAGTTGCTGGATCGGCTCATCAAGCGCGACCTCCCCAAGGGCTGGGAGGCCTCCCTGCCGGTCTTCGAGGCTGGTAAGGGCCTCGCGACCCGCGCGGCCTCCGGCGCGGTTCTCACGGCCCTCGCGGGAGCGCTCCCCGAGCTCTGGGGCGGTTCCGCCGACCTCGCAGGCTCCAATAACACGACGATGAAGGGCGAACCGTCCTTCCTCCCCGTCGAGCGGTCGTCTGCAACGTTCCAGGGCAACCCTTACGGGCGCACCATGCACTTCGGCATCCGCGAGCACGCCATGGGCATGATCCTCAACGGGATCGCGCTCCACGGGCTCACGCGGCCGTACGGCGGCACCTTCCTGGTGTTCAGCGACTACATGCGCGGGGCCGTGCGCCTCGCCGCGCTCCAGAAGATCCCGGCGACGTTCGTGTGGACACACGATTCGATCGGCCTCGGCGAGGACGGCCCGACCCACCAGCCGGTGGAGCACCTGGCGTCGCTGCGCGCCATCCCCGGCCTCGACATCGTCCGGCCCGCCGACGCGAACGAGACGGCGTGGGCATGGAGGGGAATCCTCGAGCGCACCGATCGGCCGGCAGGCATCATCCTGACGCGTCAGAACGTGCCCACGCTCGATCGCTCCGTGCTCGGCGGGGTCGAGGGAACCCTCAAGGGCGCCTACGTCCTGGCAGATACCGAGGGCACGCCCGACGTCCTCCTCATCGCGACGGGCTCCGAGGTCCAGCTGGCCCTCGGCGCGCGCGACATCCTCGCCGGAGAGGGAGTGAAGGCGCGCGTCGTCTCCATGCCCTGCCGGGAATGGTTCTGCGACCAGGACGTCACGTACCGCCAGTCGGTCATTCCCCCGGCCGTCAAGGCCCGCGTGACGGTCGAGGCTGGCATCGCCATGTGCTGGAACGACGTCCTGGGCGACGCGGGTCGTGCCGTGAGCATCGAGCACTTCGGGGAGTCCGCCGACGGAGGCTACTTGTTCGAGAAGTACGGGTTCACCGCCGAGAACGTCGCCGCAAAGGCACGCGAGTCCATCACGGCGGCGCAGTGAGCGCGTTCGTGACCGCCTGGGCGGGCGTCGGCGACGAGGCTCACGTCTCCGTAGCCGCGTCCGGCCCCGCTGCGGAGGCCGTCGCAGGCACGCTCGACGCCCTGGTGGCCGACAAGGTCGCCTCGAGGATGGCGGCGCAGGATGCGACCCTCTGGGGGGCCGAGGCGGAGCCTGAGGCGGGGGTGCGCCTGGGCTGGACCAACGTCTACGAGACCACCCGCGCCCTGCTCCCCCAACTCGACGAGCTCGCCGAGGCGCTTCGGGCCGAGGGCAAGACCCGAGTCGTCCTGTGCGGCATGGGCGGATCGTCGCTCGGCCCCGAGGTCATCGCCCGTACCAACGAGGTCCCCCTCGTCGTCCTCGACTCCACCGACCCCGACCAGATTCGAGGTGCCCTCGCGGGCGACCTCGCCTCCACGATCGTCGTTGTGTCCTCCAAGTCCGGAGGCACGGTCGAAACCGACTCCCAGCGCCGCGCCTTCGAGGCCGCGTTCACCGAGGCCGGGCTCGACCCGCGCCAGCACATCGTCATCGTGACGGACCCAGGGTCGCCGCTGGAGAAGGCGAGCCGTGAGGCGGGCTACCGGGCCGTCTTCCTGGCCGACCCGAACGTCGGGGGCCGCTTCTCCGTGCTCAGTGCTTTCGGCGTCGTTCCCTCCGCCCTCGCGGGCGTCGACGTCGCGGCCCTGCTCGACGAGGCCGCCGCGGTGGCGCCGTCGTTCGCGGAGGACGACGCGGCGAATCCCGCGCTCGTTCTCGGGGCCGCCATGTGCGCGGAGGGTCGGGACAAGCTTGTCTTCCGGGACGACGCCTCGGGCCTCCTGGGCCTTCCCGACTGGGCCGAGCAACTGATCGCGGAGTCCACGGGCAAGAACGGCGTCGGCCTCCTCCCCGTCGTGGTGGAGGGTTCCGCGCCGGAGATCGGGCAACCGGACGTCGCGGACGTCCGCATCGCCGCGCTCGATGCCGCCCCCGAGGGAGACCTCGCCGTCGCGGGCACGCTCGGGGGCCAGTTCCTCCTCTGGGAGTACGCCACCGCTATCGCTGGTCGCATTCTCGGCATCAATCCCTTCGATCAGCCGAACGTCGAGTCCGCGAAGGTCGCGGCACGTGGCCTTCTTGACGCGACGCCCGAGCCCGAGCCCGCGGCCTTCGTCGACGGTGGGATCGAGGTCCGCGCCATTCCGGCGTCGCTCCTCGACGGCGTCGACACCACCGAGGGTGCCCTCGCTGCGCTCGAGGCGAGCCTCGGCGACCGCGGCTACCTCGCCGTCATGGCCTACCTCGATCGAGAGGAGCACGGCCCCCTCGCCGAGGTGCGCGACGCGATCGCGCGGCGGACGTCGCGGCCCGTCACGTTTGGATGGGGTCCACGCTTCCTCCACAGCACGGGTCAGCTTCACAAGGGCGGGGAACCCGTCGGTGTCTTCCTCCAGATCGCCGGGGCGTTCGCCGAGGACCTCGCCGTCCCCGATCGTCCCTTCACCTTCGGCACGCTCATCTCGGCACAGGCGACCGGGGACGCCAAGGTCCTCGCGGAACACGGCCGCCCGGTTCTGCGCCTCACCCTGACCGAGGCGTCCCAGCTCTCCGCGCTCAGAGAACTCCTGGAAAGGTAGGCGTGTCGGACACGTTGCGCTCATGACCACCCGAACCTTCGTCTATCCCGACGCTGCCACGGTCGCGGAGACCACGGCCGCCCGGCTCCTCGTGGCGGTCGCGGACGCCGTGTCCACCGGGGGCGAGGCTCACATCGCCCTGACGGGCGGCGGGGTGGGGACGGCGACCCTCGCCAGAGCGGCGGCCTCGCCCCTTTCCGCGATCATCGATTGGACGAGCGTCCACGTCTGGTGGAGCGACGATCGATTCCTTCCGCTTGGCCATCGGGATCGGAACGAGGCACAGGCGCAGCGCGCGCTCCTCAAGAGGCTTCGCCTGCCGGAGGAGAACATCCACCGCGTGCCCTCGCCTCAGGATGTCAACAGCGCGGCCAAGGCCGCGGAGGCCTACTCGCGGGAACTCGCACGCTTCGGAGATCCGGCCCCAGCGTTCGACGTCCTGCTGCTCGGGCTCGGCCCCGACGGCCATGTGGCATCGCTCTTCCCCGGTCGCCCGGAGGTCAAGGTCGACGCGGTGACGGTCGTCGCCGTCAAGGACGCGCCGAAGCCTCCCCCGTCGCGAATCACCATGACGCTCCCGACCATCAATGGCGCGCGCGAGGTGTGGATCATCACGGAGGGCGAGGAGAAGGCGAACGCCGTTGCCACATCTCGCAAGCGCAAGTCCACGGTCCCCGGCGGCATGGTGCACGGCACGGAGCGGACGCTCTGGCTGATCGACGCGGCGGCTGCCGCAAAGCTCTAGGCTGTGGCCGGGCTAAGCGCCACCCCGTCGAGCCCGAAGCGCGTCGAGCGCCTCCGACAGGAGCGCCTCTCCCTCGGCGTCCGTGCGGCGCTCCTTCACGTAGGCAAGGTGCGTCTTGTACGGCTCCGCCCGGATCGGCGTCGGTGGGTTGAGGCGGTCGAGCCCGGCCGGCCACCCGCAGCGGGGGCAGTCCCACTCGAGCGGAATCTCTTCCTGCTCCGTGGTGGCGAAGCTGGGCTTCACCACGTGGCCGTTGGCGCAGAAGTACGCGATCTGAATGCGCGGCGCGGATTCCCCGCGCTCGGCCTCACCCATAGGGCCCGCCCCCACGCGCGAACCGCGAATTGCGTTGCCCCCGGCCATGACTGCCTCCTACGCGCTGTATTTGTTAACGAGCCCAAGCAGAACGATGACGACTGCCCACACCATGACAACGCCCCACGTGATCCGGCCGAGGTTCTTCTCCCCCGAACCGGATGACTGGATGCCCGAGGCGAGGCCCCCTCCGAACATGTCAGAGATGCCGCCGCCGCGCCCGCGGTGAAGCAGGACGAGGCCGATAATGGCCACGCTCGTGACAACCAACAGGCTCCAGAGCGTCACGGTCAGGACGTGCACGGTGCTCCCTCGGGTGGTGTGTGGTTCCCAGGATACGTGACGCTCACGTCGGCGCCCGCTATCCGGTCACGTGGGCGCGGTAGCGGACGATTTTTGAGAACTCGTCGGGGTCGAGGCTGGCACCTCCGACGAGGGCGCCATCGACGTCCTCCTCGGCCATGATCGCCGCGATGTTGCCCGACTTGACCGAGCCCCCGTAGAGCACTCTGACGCCGTCCGCGACCTCCGCCGAATACAACTCGGCCAGGCGCGAGCGAATCGCCGCGCACACTTCCTGCGCGTCCGCCGGCGTGGCAACCTCGCCTGTGCCGATGGCCCAGACGGGCTCATAGGCGATGACGATGCTCGCGGCCTTGTCGGCCGGAAGGCCGTCGAGTCCCCCGTCGAGCTGCGCGAGCGTGTACGAGACCTGATCGCCCGCCTTGCGGATGTCCAGGCCCTCACCGATGCACAGAATGGGGATGAGCCCCGCCTCGAACGCCGCCTTGACCTTGGCGTTCGTGATGGCCTCATCCTCCGCGTGG
>CAZTJX010000104.1:0-6607 GCA_964613755.1 uncultured Demequinaceae bacterium
GTCGCCGCCTTCGTCGTTGCCCTCGCGTTGGTGTTCCCGCGAGTGCGCTCGTGGGTGGTCGCGAAGGTCATGCCGACGGTCCGTCAAACCTGGCCGCGACTCGTTCAGATCCTCGGCCAGCCGTGGCGACTCGCGCTCGGCCTCGTGGGGAACTTCATCCTGACTGCGGCCTACATCGCTGCGTTTGACGCCGCGCTGCGCGCGTTTGGCTACCACCTGGGAATCATGGACATCGCCGTCCTGTACCTCGTCGGAAACGCGGCGGGTGCCATCATCCCGACGCCAGGCGGACTGGGCACGATCGAGGTCGCCCTGTTCACGGGCCTCACGACGGCCAGCGTTCCGGCCGCGGTTGCCACCTCCGTCGTCGTCCTCTTCCGCGCGCTGACCTACTGGGCCCGCATCCCGCTCGGTTACTTCGCGATGCGCTACATGCAGTCGAAGAACGAACTCTAGGCGCGCTCGCGCCGCGACCGAAGAATCCACACGGCGGCGCCCGTGGCGAGTACCGCCAGCACGACGAGCGTGGGCACGCCCCAGCCGTAGACGGATCGCGTGAGGCTTCCCTGCCACCCGATCGTCACGTCGATCACGCCGCCCAGGGCGTCGATCCCGAACTGCTGAAGCACCTCGGCCAGGCCGTACAGGAAGGCGTAGACGCCCGCGACAATCATCAGCCAACCGGCGCCACGCATGATCGCTGGCGTCCGATGGCGAAGCCCGGCGACGACGGTGGAGCCCGCGAGTGCGGCGACGACGGAGATGATCAGGATCGACGTTCCCATCCCCACGGCGTAGATGAAGAATGGAAGCACCTTGGCGATGGGGCCGGTTTGGTTGAGCGCACCCGAGATGACGGCAAGGAACGGTCCGATGGTGCACGACATGGAGGCGAGCGCGAAGCTCGCGCCGTACAGCGTCTGCGACCCGAAGGCCAGGGTCGGTGCTCGACCCTTCACCCGTAGTCCCGGTATACCGACCTCGTGCCCCCGCGCCATCCGCACCCCGAGGACGATGAGCGCGAGCCCGATCGCCACGGTCACGTAGGACAGGTAGGGAAGGATGCTCCCCTGCAAACCCGCGGTCGCGAGCACGAAGAGGAGGCCGAAGGCCGTGAAGACGCCCGCGAACCCCACCGTCATCCCGAGCGCGAAGCCCGTCGCACGACGAAGCGCCGCGACGCGCGAGAGCCCCTCTTCGGAACTGCCCGTCACGATGACGGTGAGGTACGCCGGAAGGAGCGCGAAGCCGCACGGATTGAAGGCCGCGAGCACCCCGGCCGTCAGGGCGAAGGCCGCCGCCGTTCCGGAGCCGAGGTCGATCATTGACGCCTAGGGCGCGATCTTCGCGGCGATCTCGAGGATCTGGTCCGCGGTCAGGGCACCTGGGATCGGCACGACAAGGCCGTCGGGATAGACCACCGCGGAGGATGGCAACGCGGGCACCTTGAACGAGGACCAGATGGAACCGTCCTCATCGACCACGTTGGTGAGCCCCGTGACCCCGAAGTTCTCGGCGAATTCCTGCATGCTCGCCTCGTCCGACGTCGTCGGAACACCGATGACCTGCACACCGTCCGGCAGGTCGGGGATGGCCGCGAGCACTTCCTTGGAGTCCGCCGCGCAGCTCGGGCACCACGGCGCCCAGAACCACAAGATCGTCGCCTCGCCGTAAAGGCTCTCCCCGTCGAAGGGTTCTCCCGTGAGAGTCGTCGACGCGAATTGGAGCACGGCGGGAACGGAGGCGCTCTCCGTCGAGGACGGAGCGCCAACAGACGCGCCCGTGGTCGAGGAGCAGGCGGAAAGACTGAGGGCGACCGCGAGGGCGAAGCCCGCTACCGTGACACGCGTCGATCGCATGAGGGTCCTTTCGTTGCGTACGGGAACGCGGATGTGACCGCGATCATTCCGGCTGCCGCCCGATCTCTCCGGGCGACCGGACCGCGACTACGGCGCGATCGAGGCCGCAGCGGCGAGGAAACCGGACTTACCGACCGAACCAGGGAGGGTCGTGACATTCCCGTCTGCGTCCAGGAGAACCGTGGCGGGTTGGTACGACACGGAGAAGTTCGACCACAGCGATCCGTCGGCGTCGACGACCTGGACCATGGCACCCAGGCCGTAGTCGGCCACGAACCTCCTCATCGCCGCCGCGTCGGACTGGCCCGGAATCCCGATCGCCTGGACGCCGTCGGGGAGTTCGTCGAGAGCATCACGGATGGCGGGAGCCTCCGCCTTGCACACCGGGCACCAGGGCGCCCAGAACCAGATGATCGTTGGCTGACCGTAGAGGCTCGTGCCCTCGAACGCCTTTCCGTCGAGGGTCTTCGCCGAGAACTGAAGCGCGGCCGGGGCGTCGGCGGGGTCGTACACCGTCACCTGGGGGCCTGCGGAACCGATGGTGGCGTCCGGGGCCGCAGAGACTTGCGGCAGTGGGGGCGTGGATTCGCTCGTGATCGAGGTCGTGGACGCGTCGGGCGAGCACGCGACTAGGGCAATCGCCGCGGCGACGCCGACGAGCGCGACTCGTGCGGTGGGGTAACGCTTCATGGGGTATCCCTCCTGATGCATGAACCCCCGTTCGCACGCCACCATTCCCCGGATGGGTCGCGAGTGGTCGCCTCACCTCCCGCGTCGCGCACCATCTCGCTAGAGTGGACAGAGTTGCGCGTGCGAGTGGTACGACGGCGACGCGCCGGGGGTTGAGATGGCCAATCGGAATGGCCGGTCGGAGGACGACGCCGCGACGCGCCCCAAGGCCAAGCGCCCCGCCGGGGGGAAAGACTCGGCCCCGGCCGCGAATCTCGACAAGACCGCCCTCTTCGAGTCGATCGTCGAGACGGCATTCGTGGGACACGTGGCCGCGGACTCCGACGGGATCCTTCGCTACGTCAACCGCCACTTTGCCGAGACTTGCGGCTATACCCCCGACGAACTGCTCGGCCAGCACATCTCCCTCGTCCACACTCCCGAGCAGGTCAAGGTCTCCAAGGCGATCATCCAGGCCGCCACGCGCGACGGGCACACTCAACCCCAGGAGCACTGGTACCTCCATCGCGACGGCACGGAGTTTCCCCTCCTCGTCGCGTGTGTAGCCGTTGAATCGGCGGGGGGAATCCCGTACACGGCTTTCTCCGCGTTAAGCCTGGATGAGGGCCACCGGGCTCAGATCGCCTACCAGATCCTGACCGACGAGATGCTCGACGGCTTTGCCCACCACGAGCTCATCTGCGACGAATCCGGCGCACCCGTCGACTATCGCTTCCTTGCCGTCAACCCGGTGTTCGAGCGAATGACGGGCCTCAAGGCCGCGGACATCGTCGGGCGGACCGTCCGGGAAGCCCTCCCCGGAACCGAGCAGTCCTGGATCGAAAGGTACGGCGCGGTCGCCCTGACGGGCGAACCGGCCCGCTTCGAGAACTACACGGCGTCCCTCGACAAGTACTTCGAGGTGACGGCCTTCCGCACGGCGCCCAGGGAGTTCGTCACCATCTTCCAGGACACCACCGAGTCCCACCGCGCCACCGCCGCTCTCCGGGCTAGCGCGGATGAGTTGTCTAGGACGCAGCGACTTGCCAAGACGGGAAGCTGGACCTGGGACTTTGCCACGGACGCCGTTACGTGGAGCCACTCCCTGTTCGAGGTCTTCGGTATCGAACCTGCACCCGCCTCTCCGTCGTTCTCAGAGCAGGAGGCGCTCGTCACCCCGAAGACCTACAAGGCGCTCAGGGAGGCCATCGCAGAAACCAGGGAGACCGGTGTGCCCTACGAGGTGGAACTAGAGCTTCCGCAAAAGGAGGGAACGAGCCGATGGCTCTGGTCTAGGGGTGAGCTCCTTCCCGGCCCGGACGGCACGAAGCTCGGGCTCTGGGGCACGGCCCAGGACATAACGGAACGGAAAATCGCCGAAGCGGAGAGGCTCAAGCTTGAGGCCCAACTCGCCAGGGCCCAACGGCTGGAATCGGTGGGACGGCTCGCGGGTAGCGTGGCGCACGACTTCAACAACATGCTCACCGTCATCCTCGGCCACGTCGATCAGGCCCTATCGAACGCCAGCCCCGAGGATCGCGCGCGCTTCGATCTGGAGGAGATTCGTCAGGCGGCCGATCGCTCCGCCGAGCTCACCCGTCAATTGCTCGCCTTCGCGCGCAACCAACCCGCCTCTCCCTCCGTGATCGACCTCAACCAGGCGATCTCCGGCATCGCAACAATGCTCACGCGCCTCATCGGCGAGCACATCACCCTCACGTGGCGGAACGACGAGGATCTCGGGGCCGTCAAATTGGACCCGTCGCACGTGGGCCAGATCCTGACAAACCTGTGCGTCAACGCCCGGGACGCCATGCCCGACGGCGGGACGATCGTGATCGAGACCGCCAACGTCAGCCTCGATGAGGAGTATTGCTCCCAGAACTCCGAGTGCGTCCCGGGTGACTACGTCCAACTCGCCGTGACCGACAGTGGCTCGGGCATGGACGCCCCAACGCTGGCCCAGGTCTTTGAGCCGTTCTTCACCACGAAGGAACTCGGACAGGGCACGGGGCTCGGTCTTGCGACGGTCTACGGCATCGCACGCCAGAATCATGGGTTCACGACCGCTTACAGCGAACCGGGCGTCGGCACCACCATTCGGGTCTACCTCCCTCGTCACGACTCGACTCCCGGCGCCGCTCACCCCAACCGTGCGCCTGCGGTGAGCAGCCATGACGATCCCGACCATCAGGCGACAATCCTTCTGGTGGAGGACGAGCCCGCGATCCTTACCTTGGCCACACACTTCCTCGAAGGCAAGGGACATACCGTGCTGGCCACGGATTCGCCGAATGAGGCCATCCGCCTGGCCGAGGATCATGCCGAGCCCATCTCCCTGCTCCTCACCGATGTGATCATGCCCGAGATGAACGGACAGGTGCTCGCCGACCGACTGAAGGAGTCCCTCCCGGACCTCAAGGTTCTCTTCATGTCCGGCTACACGTCCAACGTGGTGAAGGATCTCGGCACGGAGGATAGCGACGTCCACTTCATCGAGAAACCCTTCCATCTGCGGGAACTCAGCAGGAAGGTCCACGAGGCGCTCGACGCCTAGTTGGGCAACAGAACCTCGATGGTCAGGAAGGCTTCCGCGACCTTGCCGAACGGCGCCTGAACGACGATCTCCCCGTCGGAGCCGACCGCGAGCGAGGCTCCGATGCACGCCCAGCCGTCCCACTCGCCACCGACGACGGGGCCGACATTGCTCACCCCGATGACGGGCATTCCCGTCTCGCGCGCGAGCGCGCCGTATGCCGTCACCCACTCGTCCCCGTATGGGCGGACCGAATTGTCGAAGCCGGGCGGAACGGCCCAGGCGCACGGCGACAGGAGGACCTGGACCCCCATCGCCGCGAGCGCCCGTCCCAACGCGAGCGACGAGTACGCGTTGTCCGCGCAGATGTCGACGCCGATGATCCCGAGGGGCGTGTCCGCCGCGTGGAGCGACGTCCCCTGCGAGTAGAGCTCGCGCGCGAAGTCCATCTCATGGATCTTCCGGTGCTTCGTGAGGAGGACGCCGTCCGCGGCGATGAGAATCGCGCTGCTGAACAGCCGGTCCCCGTCGCTCTCGTTCAGGCCCGCGACGACCGCAACGCCGGCCGACGCAGCGGCGACGCACAGGCGCTCCGACGCCACTCCCGGAATCGGGTGGGCGAGGCGTCGCGCCTCGGGCCAGGTCCAGCCGAGGTCCAGGCACTCGGGAAGGACGACGACGTCGCACCCGGCGCTCCCGCCCGCATCGATCATCGCGACGGCGCGGGAAAGGTTCTCCTCGATCGCGCCGGGGACGACAAGCATCTGGGCCATGCCGACGCGGAGTACACGCCCGCCCGCGCTCGCTGCTGGATGGTCAGTCACGCCGCCATTCTCCACGTTTCGGGTGGCGCGAGGTCAACTCTCCTTTTCGGCTCCCACCGCGGCCCTGGAGGATCTCACCTTGGTCGTCACGAGATGGATCACTGCGGCGAGGGCGAAGGCTCCGGCGAACAGCCCGAGCGCGCCAACCGGGCTCTCCATGAGCGCGGGGTCGAAGACCATGACGGCCGCCAGCGCGAGCATCGTGACGCCGGCGATGAGCTTGAGCACTTCACCGTGCTTCTCCTGCATCTTCGAGGCGCGCATCGTCACCACCGCGACGCTAAAGACGATCACCTCGTCGAGCAGGAAGGGAACCATGTACGCGACGAAGAGCAGAGCCGTCTCCGCGGCCCCGACCCCGTTCGCCTGGAGCATCCCGGTCCACAGGACCGGGAAGCCCGCCGTGCACGGCGTCTCGAGTAGCGACACGGCCACGGCGAGCGCGACGGTCGCCGCGAGCGCAGGGATGAGGGCGTGGTGACCCGCGGTGTCGCGAACGCGCTTGTAGATCCCGGGCTTGGCGGAGTCCTTGATCGTGAACGAGAGCCCCTTCTTGAAGGCGAAGTAGTCCTTGACGCTCACCACCCCGAAGATGCCCGCCGCGATCGCGACCACCACCTGGATGGCGCCGAGCGAGCCCACCACACTCAGCGCCGAGTAGATACCCGCCATGTACAGGGCGTACATCCCGGCCGTGACCGACAGGAACGTCGCGCCGA
>CAZTJX010000105.1:0-6593 GCA_964613755.1 uncultured Demequinaceae bacterium
CTGCGGGAGTCGTTCCAACGCGCCGCGGCGCGCGCCGTCGAGGAGATCGCGGCGTCGCTCGCGGAGGACGGCCTGGGAGAGATGACCGTCATCCTCGGCACCCTCGGCACGAACGCGGACGGCCGCCCCGTCAACCAGGCCGTCGTCCTCGAACGGGGCGAGGTCGTCGCCCGCTACACCAAGCACCACCTGCCCAACTACGGCGTCTTCGACGAGCGACGGATCTTCGCTTCCGGAGAGGAGACGTGCGTGGTCGAGGCCCGCGGGAGGCGGCTTGGGATCGTCATCTGCGAGGACATCTGGCAGGACGGCGGCCCCGTGTCTCAGATGGACGCCGCCGACGTCGACGTGCTCGTGGTCCTCAACGGTTCGCCCTTCGAGGAAGGAAAGGGGTACGTCCGGTACGAACTCGCCGCCAAGCGCGCCCGCGAGGTCGAGGCCCCGCTCGCCTACGTCAACCTGTGGGGCGGACAGGACGACCTTGCCTTTGACGGCCAGTCCTTCATCGTCGGCTCGGACGGCGCGCTCCTGACGTCGGCGCCCGCCTTCGCCGACGCCCTGTTGCTGTGGGACGTGCCCGAGGATCATGAGACTCCCCCGGTGTCGGCGATCTTCCCTCCCCTGTCCGGCGACGCCGAGGTCTATGGCGCGTGCGTGACGGGGCTCCGCGACTACGTGGTCAAGAACGGTATGAGCAGGGTGGTGCTCGGGCTCTCGGGCGGCATTGATTCCGCTCTCGCCGCGACGATCGCGGCCGACGCCCTGGGCGGCGAGAACGTCGTGGGCGTCTCGCTCCCCTCCCGCTACTCGTCTGACCACTCCAAGGACGACGCCGCCGTCCTTGCCAAGAATCTCGGCGCGGAGTACCGCGTCATCCCGATCGAGTCGTTCGTCGCGGCGTTCGAAGCGACGCTGGGCCTCGACGGGGTCGCGGCGGAGAACCTCCAGGCGCGGGTGCGGGCGATCATCCTCATGGGCATCTCCAACTCCGAGGGACCCATGCTCATCGCGACGGGCAACAAGAGCGAGCTCGCAACCGGGTACACGACGATCTACGGCGACGCCGCGGGCGGGTTCGCGCCGATCAAGGACCTGGACAAGACGCGGGTATGGGACCTGGCGCGGTGGCGAAACGCGGACGCGGAGAGCCGCGGCGAGACACCACCCATCCCGGAGAACTCCATCGAGAAGCCCCCGAGCGCGGAGCTCCGCCCGAACCAGGTGGACCAGGACTCCCTCCCGCCCTACGACCTCCTCGACGAGGTGCTCGACGCCTATGTGGAGCACGCCGAGGGGCGAGCCGAACTGCTCGCGCGCGGCTTCGATGAAGCGGTGGTCGACAAGGTGCTCTCCCTCACGGACCGCGCCGAATGGAAGCGCCGCCAGTACCCGCCCGGCACTAAGGTGACGGCCCTCGCGTTCGGGCGCGACCGGCGTCTTCCCATCACGACCAGGTGGCGTGAGAAAGTGGAGCCATGAGCACCACCCCGGAGCGCAAGAAGATCCGCATCCACCACTTCGCACAGATGAAGGCGGCGGGTGAGAAGATCACCATGCTTACGGCGTACGACTTCACCACCGCGAAGCTCTTCGACGCGGCGGGCGTCGACGTGCTCCTCGTGGGCGACTCGCTCGGTGACAACGTCCTCGGGCACGGCAACACCGCCGCCGTCACGCTCGACGAGATGATTCCCCATGTTCGCGCCGTTACGCGCGCCGTCGAGCGCGCCTTCGTGGTCGCAGATCTCCCCTTCGGCACCTACGAGGTGAGTTCCGAGCAGGCCGTCGCGTCGTCCATCCGTCTGGTCAAGGAGGGCGGTGCTCACGCCGTCAAGTTCGAGGGCGGGCGCCGTGTTGCCGCGCAGGCCAAGGCCGTCGTCGACGCAGGCATCCCCTTCGTGGGCCACCTTGGCTTCACTCCGCAGTCCGAGAACGCCTTGGGCGGCCGCAGGGTCCAGGGGCGCTCGGACGGCGCGTACGAGGCACTCCTCGCGGACGCGCTCGCCCTTCAAGAGGCCGGCGCGTGCCTCATCGTCTTCGAGATGGTCGTCGCCCCCATCGCGGCGAAACTCACGAAGGCGCTCGACGTCCCGACCATCGGCATCGGTGCGGGCCCTGATACCGACGGTCAGGTACTGGTCTGGCTCGACATGGCGGGCATGGCCGACTGGTCACCGAGCTTCGCGAAGCACTTCGCAGAGGTGGGCAAGGCTCTCAGCACCGCGGCGTCGTCGTATGTGGCCGAGGTCAAGGGCGGGACCTTCCCCGACGCGGGGCACGCCTTCCTGGAGTAGCGCGCCCCTAGTGCCCTAGGCGATACGAGAGAGGTTCGTTCCCCGGCTTCCACTTGATGCTGCATCCGACGCTCGCCGCATGGGGCTCCGGTACTCGACGCCCGGAAAGGACGAGGTCGACGGCCAAGCGAAGGTCGTCGCCCGTCGGCTCGAGGCCATTGCTCGGGCGGGAGACGTCGAACTGGCCGCGGTACGCGAGCTTGTGATCCTTGTCGTACACGAAGAAGTCGGGCGTGCACGTCGCATTAAGCGCGTGCGCCACCTTCTGCGACTCGTCGTACAGGTAGGGGAAGCGAAACCCGGCGCGCTTTGCCTGGGCGACCATCTGTTCGGGGGCGTCGTCGGGGTAAGCCTCCGCGTCGTTGCACGAGATCCCGAGGGTGACGAGACCCTTGGCTTCGTATTCGAGCGCGAACTGCCCAAGCTCCTCCTCGATGTTCTTCACGTACGGGCAGTGCACGCACAGAAATGCGACGAGCACTGCTGGGGCCGCCGCGTAGTCGGAGAGCGAGACCTCGCCGGAGCCGTCCGCGGGCGGGAGCGTGAAGGGAGGCGCCGGTGTGCCGATCGGAATCATTGCCGATGTCATGTCCATGGGACCATTGTCGCCCCTGTCGGATGGGCGCGCCACGTCAGGGGGTGTCGGGATGAGCGTCCTCGTCGTCCCACTCGGCGTCGTCCTCGTCCCAGTCCGCGGTGCGGGCCTCGGCGATTTCCAGCGCCCGCTCGGCCTCCTCATGCGTCTCGTAGGGGCCCATGAGGTGTTCCCACGCGCTGAGGCGTCCGTGCTCGACCATCTTGGTGCGGACGTTGTAGAAGTAGTCGCCCTCCGCGACCGGCTCCGTTCCCATCGGTACCGCCTCCCCTCCTAGACTGCGGTTATGAGTCCGGTTCGAGTTCCCGTGTCCAAGGGGGACGTCTCCCCGATTCGCAGCGTCCCCACCAGCATCCCGCGCCCCGACTATGTGGGCAAGCGTCGAGCGGCACCGTGGCGGGGAGGCGATGTCCACAGCGTGGAGGTCATCGAGCGGATTCGCGCCACCGGCCGCCTCGCGGCCCAGGCCCTGGCGGAGGTGCTGCGCAACGTCATCCCCGGTGTGACCACGGACGAGCTCGACCGGATCGGGCACGAGTTCCTCCTCGACCATGGCGCGTAC
The DNA here is from genome assembly GCA_964613755.1 of uncultured Demequinaceae bacterium. Classification (GTDB taxonomy): domain Bacteria; phylum Actinomycetota; class Actinomycetes; order Actinomycetales; family Demequinaceae; genus JAFGBM01. The sequence continues at coordinate 3,452 of CAZTJX010000105.1, forward strand.
CCGTCGACTCTCGGGTACCCAGGGGCGGCCGGCCGACCCCCCTTCCCCAAGTCGCTGTGTACCTCGCTCAACGAGGTCATCTGTCACGGCATCCCCGACTCCACTGTTGTCCAGGAAGGCGACCTCGTGAAGGTGGACCTTACGGCTTTCAAGGACGGGGTGCACGGCGACAACTGCGCGAGCGTCGTCGCGGGCGAGGGTTCGCCCGAGACTCACGCCCTCGTCGAGGCGACACGCGAGGCGCTCGCCCGGGGCATCGCGGCGGTCAAACCGGGCCGCGAGGTCAACGTCATCGGACGCGTGATCGAGTCGTACGCGACCCGGAACGGGTACGAGTCCGTGCGGAACTACACGGGACACGGAGTCGGCCCGGCGTTCCACTCGGGGCTCGTCATCCCGCACTACGACTCGGCGCCCATGAACTCCGACATCATCAAGCCGGGCATGGTCTTCACGATCGAACCGATGCTTGTGACCGGAAGCGAGCTGAACCACGAATGGGACGACGGTTGGACCGTTGCTACGGATGACGGCTCGTGGTGCGCGCAGTTTGAGAACACCCTCGTCGTGACGGATGACGGCACGGAGGTGCTGACGCTGCCATGAGGGGATTGTGATGAGCAAGATCGCGTTCGGGGTGGACATCGGGGGTTCGGGGATCAAGGGTGCTCCCGTGACACTCAAGTCCGGGGAGCTGACAGAGGATCGTTTCCGCATCGAGACCCCTCAGCCCACCACGCCGGACGCCGTGGCACGAACCGTGGCCGAGATCGTCGCGCACTTCCGGCCCAAATCCCACGTGCCCACCGGGGTGACCTTCCCCGGCGTCGTCCAGCAGGGAGTCATCCGGACGGCCGCGAACCTCGATCCTTCTCTCGTCGGCGTCAATCTGGCCGAGGCGATCCGAGCGGCCTCACGTCGAGAGGTGCGCGTGATGAACGATGCCGACGCCGCTGGCTATGCCGAGTTCCAGTACGGAGCCGCCGAGGGCAAGGACGGGCTCGTGCTCCTCGTGACGCTCGGAACGGGGATCGGCACGGCCCTCATCGCCGACGGGCGTCTCGTGCCGAACACGGAGCTCGGGCACCTCATGATCGACGGCAGGGACGCGGAGGAATACGCGGCCGAGTCGGCTCGCGACCGCCACGATCTGGACTGGGCCGCATGGGCCTCCCACGTCAACCACTATCTGCAGGAGATGGAACGCCTGCTGTGGCCCGACCTCATCATCATCGGCGGAGGGGTGTCCAAGGACTACGAGGAGTTCGTTCCGCTGCTTGATCTGCGCGCGCCCGTCGTCCCCGCCGCGCTCCGCAACGAGGCAGGGATCGTCGGCGCGGCTGCACAGGCGGCCGAGGCCGTGCGCATCGCGGCTCAACACGCCGCACGCCACTCCTGACGCTCGCGCGGGTACGCGATTCCCGTCTCTGCCTCCATGGTGGAGGACGCGCGGAAGCCCTAGGCTCGGAGGGACCGTTCACCGAGCCGCGAAGGTGGAGCCGATGCTGAAGTCAGAGATCACCGTGGAACTCCCGCCCTACTTCGTGTGGGCGTTCTTCACGCAGCCCGATAACTGGCACCTATGGTCCCGTCTCTCGCTCGCGACGGCACACTGGGAGGTCGGGGGGCGACTCCGGTTCGAAAAGGGCATGATCTCAACGGTCAGCGCAGTCAAGGAAGGCTCGTTCGTCACCTTCGCCGACGACTGGTCGGAGGAGACGTGGGAGTTCGAACCCACGATCGACGGCCACACGCTCGTGCGGGTAACGGAGAACCCCAAAGCCATGCACTACACGGACCACGGCGCGGCCGCGCTCGAGAAGACACGAAAGACGCTCGAGAAGTTCAAGGCGGCCGCCGAGCACGACGACGCCTAGTTGGGCTGGTCAGGACTCCCGTCGAAGTAGTAGCGGTAGAGCCCCGATTGGTCGGTGCGGTTGGCAAGGCCGACGTAGTAGCTAGCCGCAACGTCGAAGTCGTCGTGACACGGGGTGCCGTACGGGCCGAGCCTGGTGTTAATGGTCCAGGTGTCAGAAGCGAGGTTGTGCACCACGAGGCGCGCCGGCCAGTCCGAAACCGGCTGACCCGATGCGTACGTGTGGCCTACGTAGATCGCGACACTGTCTGCGGTGTCGACCCCGACGCAGTCGGGCGCGAAGTCCATCCCCCCGCTGAGGTTCGGATTGACACCGCTCGGGGTGATGACTCCTCCCGGCGCGCGGAAGAAGACCCCGTTGAGGGGCTCCCCGTACCCGCTCCCCTCCCATAGCATGCGCCCGTCCGTGAGCGTGGCGAGGTAGTAGACGAACCAGCCGTCGGCGTTCTGCGTGGGATTGGCGTTCGCGAATCCCGTGTCCGCCCAGGTCTCCGAAGCCGTCCCCGTTTCTAGGTCGAACTGGACCGTCTGGGAGGCCTCATAGAAGTACCGGGTGATCCACACGATGTGCTCATCGAGCGCCTTCGCCTCGATACCCAGCCCGATGTCGGTGCGCAGCACGTAGATCCGGAAGCGATCCCCGTCCGGCGCGACGAGGTAGAGCGCCTGGTAGAGGTATCGGTCGGGTGGGGCGGACGGCGAATCTCCGTCCCACGCGGGATTGGGCTCGCCCCAGATCTCCACGTCCCAATCGGCCCCTACATAGTCCAGGATCCACGGGGCCCACTCCCTCGCTGGGGGCTCACCCGGGCGTGGCGCGGCGATGGCCGGGGGGCGATCCGCCGCGGGCACCTCGGCCCACGTGGCCGGAAGGCCACCCTCTGTGGGTGTCGCCGACGGCTCGACGCTCGAAGTGGCGGACGCGGAGGGGCTTGGCGAGGCCGAGGGGGCGGGGTCGGAACCGGTGACCGCAACCACGACGGCGTAGCCAATGAGCAGCACAAGCGCCGAGGCAACGGCGATGAGCGCGATCATGACGGAACTGGCACCAGTATCGCGGCGCTTGGGCGTGGCAGGCATTACGGCTCCCTCAGTCGGTAATGTCCCTAGTCAACCAGGATGAGACCGGTGACGCGAGGGCACACGTGCTCCGACGTGGCACCGAGAAGTGCGCGGCGTCGGGTCCTAACCGATCCCACCCACCTGCCCGGGCGGGAGGTCGCCCGCTGCGATCGCCCGCCAGAACTCGTCGACGCTGTCGGGATC
>CAZTJX010000106.1:0-6452 GCA_964613755.1 uncultured Demequinaceae bacterium
CCCCCGCAGCCACCCCCGCGACGCCCAACATCAGCGGCCCGGCGAGCGTCATGCGCGCGCGGCCCGACTCACGGAGTGATGCTCGGACTCGGACTCGGTTCCGGCGTAGACCCACAATCCGAGTCGTCCCACCCCTCCGCGGGTCCCCAGTCGCTCGGGGGCCACGAAGTACCCCACCAGTCGCTTGGCGCAACGCAGGGGTTCAAGCCCGAGGGCCACGTGGTCCACCACGCCGGAAGGGAGTTCCGCGCCATCGTGATCCTCACTGCGGTACCCGACTCGGGGCCCGAGCCCGCGGGCGGGTACTGCTCAACCACGGAGCCCTCCGGGACGATTTCCGAATACCTCCAGACGGGGTTGACCTCGTAGTAATAGCCCTGATCGTTGATCAAGTGCTGCGCGTCGAGAAGGAGTTCACCGCGAACCTCAGGGACTATGCCCCTCCACGCGCCCAGCCCGGCCGGCCTTCCGTGCAGCGCCTTGTGCGGCTGGCCCGCAAGGGCTGCGTCCATGAAGTGCTTCCAGTTCTGGCCGGAGATCGTCGCTCCGTACACGCGGCGGTACCTGACTCCGCCGATGGTGATGTTCTTCTGTTCGACGTCGTGGTCCGGGTGGCCTTCCCACGTCACGGCGACCAACTGTGGAGTGAATCCGAAGAACCAGCCGTGGATGTTCTCCTGAGCGGTTCCCGTCTTGCCCGCCGACGGTCGGCCCCCGGCAAGCCTCGCACTCGTTCCCGTGCCGCCGAGCATCACCTGCTGCATACCGTAGGCGACTCCTCGGGCGATCGTCGTTGAGATGACCTGGGTACACGTGCTCGTTTGGCCCCCGAGGTACTCTCCGGTAGCCGACTCGATACGCGTGATCGCGATCGGCTCGCACTTGACGCCATCATTGGCGAAGACCTGTGCGACGGAGGCCATGGTGAGCGGCGAGGCGTTCTGCGTGCCCAGGGTCGCCGAGGGGACGACCTCGAATTCGGCTCCGTCGGCACGCTTGAACCCCAGCTTGAGGGCCATGTCCCGGATGTGGCACAGATCGAGACGGTTGGTCATGGCGGCATATGCCGTGTTGACCGAACCCCGTGTCGCGGAGAGCGCCGTCATCTGACCGCTTCCCTCGCCGTCAGCGTTGGCGGGCTTCCACGACTTCTGGCCGGCGAAGGGGGCGGGTCCGATGCACGATGCGATCCACGAACTGGAATCCCACTCGCGGTGGTCGGCACCGATGATCTCGTCGAGGCCGTGACCATCCTCCAACCACGTGGCGAGGACGATGGGCTTGAACGTGGAACCCGGCGAGAAGCCGCGCGAACCCCCGTACTCGCGGTCCGTCGAGTAGTTGATCGAGGTGGTCCCCGGTTCCGGATCGGCACTCGGGTCGAAGCCCTTGCTTTGCGCCATGACGCGAATCTCGCCCGTCGTGGGGTCGAGGGCCGCAAGGGCGTCCGCGAACCCCGACGGATCAGTGGCGGGGATCGTCGTGCGAAGGACCGAGTTCGCGATCCGCTGCATGGTGATGTCGAGCGTGGTGGTGATGTTGACGCCCTGGTTGAGCCACTCCTTGCCCTTTTCCTCGAACACCGGGTCCGTGGTGAGCACCTTCGTGACATAGTCGCAGAAGAACGGGGCGTCGACCGACGCTGTGCAGCTGTACTTCGGCCTGTGAATGTCCAGGGTGTCCTCGATCGGAGTGGCCACGTACTGGTGGTACAACTCGCCATTGACAATCGGGTCATCGTCGAACATGCCCTGGTCGTGCATCGTGAGAAGAACGACGTTGCGCCGCTCCTCGGCGGACTTCGGGTGCTGAAGCGGATCCCACTTGAACGGGTTCTGGGTGATCCCCACGATCGTCGCGGCCTCGATCGCGGTGTCTTCCTTGGCCGAGTGGCCGAAGTAGAGCTGAGAGGCGGTCTCGACGCCGTAGACGGAGGCACCGAACTGGGCGACGTTGAGGTACTGCTGGAGGATGCGCTCCTTACCGCAGTCGACCGTGGGATCCTCGGTACAGTTCCGGCCGTACAGTTTGGCGAGATACGCCTCGAGATTCAGCGCGTAGCGCGCCTCGCGGAGCTTCCGCGCGACGGAGACTTCGGTGGCGTCCTTCATTGCCGCCGTGCGCTCCGCCCCCTCGGGCATGGCGACCGCGGCCTGAACGAGGGTGTTCTTCACCACCTGCTGGGTGAGCGTGGAAGCGCCGGGGCTCTCGCTCGAGGTCAAGTTGATGTAGACCGCGCGGAGGAGGCCCGTGCCGTCGACGCCGTTGTGCTCCCAGAATCGCTTGTCCTCCACGGCGACGACCGCCTTCTGAAGCCATGGCGAGATGTCCTCAAGGGGCACCACGACGCGGTTCTCGAGATAGAACTGGGCGATCAACGTGCCGTCGTTCGAGTAGATGTTCGACTGCTGAGGAAGGTCCCCGAACTGGAGGTCGGCGGGCATCTCGTCGAAGAGTTCGATGCCACCCTTCGCGGCCGAACCAGCGATTGTCGCTGCTGGAAGGGCGAGCCCAGACAGGAGCACCCCACCGATAACGGATAGCACAATGAACGCGACGAACGACCCTACGAGTTCATAGGGCGTCAACCGTCCGGCGCGCGAGGATCGGAGTCGCGACATGGCACCACCTTACGTCGGATGACCAACGAATGAGGACTCAATACGGTTGCTTCCTCAACGAGGTAACCTCGCGATATGACCACTTGGGAATATGCCACCGTGCCCCTCATCGATCACGCCACCAAGCAGATCCTCGACCAATGGGGCTCCGATGGCTGGGAGCTCGTCCAGGTCCTTGTGATGCCGAGCGGCGGTCTCGTCGCGTATCTGAAGCGTCCCCTGGCGGAATAACGTGAACCCGATGCAGCGGCTCGCCGCACTCGGCGCCTCGCTTCCCCCCGTCGCGGCGCCCGTCGGCGCATACGTCCCAGCGTTGTCCTATGGGACGACGGTGCGCACCTCCGGACAGCTACCGATCGAGGCCGGAGTCCTGCGAGCGCTCGGGCGCGTCGGCGATGGCCCCGACTGCGTTTCCCCTGAGGAGGCTGCGACGTGCACGCGCGTCGCCGCGCTCAACGCGCTCGCCGCTCTCGCCGAGGTGACGGGTGGCCTCGACGGGATCGTGCGCATTGTCCGCGTCGTGGGCTACGTCGCTTCGGAGCCGGGCTTCACGGGGCAGGCGACGGTGCTGAACGGGGCAAGCACACTCATGACGGACGTGTTCGGCGATGCCGGACGGCACGTACGATCCGCCATCGGTGTCGCGAGCCTGCCTCTGGGCGCACCCGTCGAGATCGAGGTAGAGGCGCTGACGGGCTAACGCGCGCGGGCGCGCAACCGGTCGGGTTCGTAGACGACGACCGAACCCATATGAACGTCGATCCACCCGCGGCTCGCGAAGTCGGCGAGCGCCTTATTGACCGTCTCCCGCGACGCGCCAACGAGTTGGGCGAGCTCCTCCTGGGTGAGCCCGTGCCGCACAATCACCTGGCCGCGGTCGGCACCACCGAAACGGTGGCTGAGGTCAAGGATCGCCTTCGCAACCCTCCCCGGAACGTCCGTGAAGACGAGGTCGGCCACGGTGATGCTCGTTCGTCGAATGCGCTTGGCGAGGGCGCGTAGGAGGTAGCGAGACGCATCCATATGGTCCTTCAACCACGCGTCGAGCGCCTGCTTGGTCAACTCGTAGACCACCGTCTCCTCGGGGACGTGCGCACGAGAGACACGCGGACCGGGATCGAAGACACTCAACTCACCCAGCATGTCCCCGACGCCGAGGAGGGATAGCAGGTTCTCGCGACCATCGCGAGCGGTTCGGGCCAGTTTCACCTTGCCCTTGACGACAACATAGAGCGCATCGCCTGGGGCGCCCTCGAAGAAGACCACCGCACCCCGAGTGAACTCGCGTCGCACCATTACCGAGATCAGCGAGCGCGCGGTCTCCGGATCCATGGCGCTCAGCAACAGGGACGAACGCAGTGCGTTCTCCTCTTGTGCTCGATCTTGTGCCACCAGAGCCTCCGACCTACCGTGCCGCGCCCATTGCGTCAATCATGCCAGCCGTTACACCTTCCAGGTTGGCAGAAAGTCGGCGTTCATACGAGTCCAACCGCCGTTCGATCTCCTCAAGCCGTTCAACGAGGTCAACAGTGGCGGTGTCCCCTCCGGGCCAGATGACATCGGCGAGTTCGCTCGACGTGGGGGCCCCGGCTGCGAGAGCCTCCCACGCGGCCTCCATGTTTGCGTCTGGATGCGTGGCCCCCGCCATTTGCGCGATGGAAAGCTCTCGCCGGGACGCGACGAGACGCCACCATCGGACCCGTGCAAGCTCGCGCCTCAACTCGCGCCGGTGATGCCGAAGATCGGCCACCGTCTCCGCGGCTGCGCGCCCCATGCCCGCTCCTGTCCTCGCCGTGATTCACGCGATCGCGCTCCCAGGAGGTATCGGCCTCTGGGAGCCTCTCCTTGAGGGTCGCCTAGGCTTGCGTCATGGCTCGTCGATCCCCGTTGGCCGTCGCCGTCCCCGGCGCCGATCGCCCCGACACCGCCCTCGTGCGTCGGGCCCGGCGGATCAACAGGCTCCTAGCCGACGAGTACCCCAACGCTCGCTGCGAACTCGACTACCGGAACCCGTTTGAGCTGCTCGTCGCCACCGTTCTCTCGGCTCAATGCACCGACGTTCGAGTCAACCTTGTGACGCCGGGGCTCTTCGCCGCGTTCCCCGACGCCGAGGCGCTCGCCGCAGCCCCCCGGGGTCGACTCGAAGCCCTCATCCGGCCCACGGGCTTCTTCCGCTCCAAGGCCGAGTCGCTGCTCGAACTGAGCCGCGGGCTTGTCGAACGCTTCGGCGGCGAGGTTCCTCGGCGTCTCGAGGAACTGACCACGCTGAGGGGAGTAGGACGCAAGACGGCGAACGTCATTCTCGGCAACGCCTTCAACGTTCCCGGTATCCCTGTCGACACCCATGTCGGGCGCCTGTCGCGAAGGCTCGGACTCACACTGAGCACCGACCCGCACGCCGTCGAGCGTGACCTCGGTGCACTCTTCCCGCGATCGGAGTGGACGGGCCTATCCCATCGATTGATCTTCCATGGGCGACACCGGTGCACCTCAAGGAAGCCCCGCTGTGGTGATTGCCCGGTGCGGGATCTCTGCCCGAGCGCGGAGAGCTAGCGGGGCGTTACTTCACGGAGCTCGGCCTTCTCCGCTCTACTGCCGTGGTGGCGGTCCCTCCACCACAGGAGCCAACCGCCTCCAAGGGCCGAAGCTGCGGACGCCACGAGAACGGCCGCCTTGACATGGGCGGCTCGATCCGGCTCTCCTCCGTAAGCCAAGTCCCCGATCAAGAGGGAGACCGTGAACCCGATCCCCGCCGTTCCCGCGATCGCGGCAATATCCCACCAGGAAAGTCCCGGGTTGAGCGCGGCGCGCGTGAGCGCCGCAACCCCGAACGCGGCCAGTAGGACCCCGAGCGGTTTGCCCACCACCAGGCCGAGCGCGACCCCAACGGCCACAGGATCGTCCGCCGCGGCACGCACGGCCTCGGCATCAAGAGAGACTCCCGCCGCGAAGAAGGCGAAAACGGGGATTGCGAAGAACGCGGAAATCGGACCGATCCGGTGCTCCCAGAATTCGACCGGATTCTTCACCTTCCCGCGCCGCGCCGTGGCTGGGATCACAAGTCCCAGGGCAACACCGGCGATCGTGGCGTGGATGCCCGACTCCTCGACAAACGCCCAAGTAAGGACACCGAGCACCACCAGAAGCCCGGCCGAGAGTCTGCCCCGTCGCGCCAGCCACGCCACCGCCGCAAGCGGTACGAGCGCGGCAACAAGCCAGCCGAGCTGGAGGCCCTGCGAGTAGAACACGGCGATAATCAGGATGGCGAAGAGGTCATCCACCACGGCGAGCGTGAGCAGGAAAGCCCTCACCGAGTTTGGGAGGCGCTTCCCCACGATGGAGAGGAGCGCGAGCGCGAAGGCAATGTCCGTCGCCGTGGGAATGGCCCACCCTGTGGTCGATCCTCCCCCCATCGCCGCGTTCACCGCGAGGTAGGTGACCGCAGGGACGACCATCCCTCCGACCGCCGCGGCGATCGGGAGCACCGCGCTCGAGGGTCGCCGGAGCTCTCCCGCCACGATTTCCCTCTTAAGCTCAAGGCCGATCACCAGGAAGAAGATCGCAAGGACTCCATCCGTGGCCCATTCCGCGACGGTGTGGCCCGCGTGAAAGGCCACCCCGCTTCCTAGCTCAAGCGTGGCGTCCCATGGCACGGAGTGCAGCAGGCGGAAGTACTGGTCCGACCACGGGCTGTTCGCCCACATAAGAGCCGAAGCCGTGGCGAGGAGTAGGAGAAATCCCCCCGTGTGCTCGCCGCGCAGAAGATCGGCAATGGTCCGGTTGGTTGAGGCACTCGCTCGCCGGAAGAGGCGCACGGGGGTCCGCCGCCCA
>CAZTJX010000107.1:0-6435 GCA_964613755.1 uncultured Demequinaceae bacterium
CCACTTCGGAGATGGACGGCGATCAGGGGGGAAAGACTCTCCGAGGGATCCTGGTCGCGGTCTCCAAGGCGACCGTCGCGCAGCACGTCGCCGCGATCGAGACCGCGGGGCTCACCCCGCGGATGGTGGATCTCAATGCATTCGCGCTGTACCGGGCCCAGGCGGTCTCGGACTGGGGGGACCAGACGGTCGCCTTCGTCGACATCGGCGCGCGCACCACGAACGTTTTAGTCGCTTCCCATGGAGTGCCTCGCCTGGTCCGCATTCTCCCCGCAGGCGGGAACGACGTCACGGATGCCGTTGCGGGCGGGCTCAAGATCACCACTCAGGAAGCGGAGAATTCCAAGAAGCAGATTGGCATCGGCTTCGCCGTTGATCCGAGCCTCAAGCCCGGAGCAGACGCGCTCCTCACCACCTGCAGAGCGCTCGTCGACGCGATCCGAAACACCTTCGTCTTCTACTCCCAGAACAACGCGGGAGGACCGATCCAGCACGTCGCGCTCACCGGTGGAGGCTCTCATCTCCCCGGGCTCGGCCAGTTCCTTGCGAGCGCCGTTCGCCTCCCGGTGAGCTTCGGAGATGGACTCTCGCGCGTCAAGACATCGCGCTCGATCAAGGCGGCCTCGATGGAGGGCCGTGAGTCCCTTCTCGCGGTGAGCGTCGGGCTGGCGTTTGGGGAGGTGGGCAAGTGAGCGGCCTACCTGCGAGCCTGCTCGTGCCCAACGCACCGCAGGTCAACCTCATTCCTCCAGAAGTCGCCTCACGCAAGGCGGCGGGACGGGCTCGCGGGCTCGTCGTCATAGCCCTCCTGCTCTTCGTCAGTTTCCTCGGTGCGGTCTCGTACTTCACCGACATTCAGAAGAAGGACGCGGTCGCAGAACAACTTGCGGCGGAGCAGATCGCCGTCGATCTTCAGGCCGAGATCGATCAGTACTTCGAGGTCCCCCTGGTGCAGACGCAACTGCAGAACGCGGTGAGCGCAAGGCTCTTTGCTGGAGCGACGGAGCTGCGGTGGAAGGTGCTCTTGGACCGCATACGGGCAGAGATGCCGGCGGGCGTCAACCTTTCGTCCGTGAGTTTCGCGGCGTCTGATCCGTTCGGCGTCATCAGCACAGGAGAAGGCCCCTACTCCGCGCCAGGCGTCGGTACTCTCGCCTTCACGGCGTCGTCGGACGAGTACCTGGATGCGGCGGAACTTGAACGGGCACTCAACCGCGTCGTCGGACTCACCAACACGGTGATCCCCTCCGTTGTAGGAACGGTTGACGACGATGGGACGACGTTCACGTACTCCGGATCGGTCACGGTGACGGCCCAGGCTCTTGACCTTCGATTCACGGACGCATGGTTCCAGGCTCGCTATCGCGAGATTGCCAGCGACTTCCTCGACGCATACATCGCGGGAGCAGACGCCATGATTGCCGCTGCCCAAGCGAGCGTCGCGGCGGGTACCCCTGACTCAGCCGACGCGCTTGAGCTTGCCCTGGAGCGACAGGAAAGTGTCGTCGGCGCCCAGGAGGCTTTCGTAGCACTAAGCGCCGCTTTGGCGACGTCGGAAGCGAACCTCGAAGTCGCGACGACCGATCAGGCCAACGGCGTCGAGGGGGCCGAAGCGGATGTCGAGACTGTGCAGGCGGCTATCGAAACGCTGACGCCGGCGCTGGACGATTTGGCGACAGCCGTGCTCGCCCTGAAGTCGGGCCTTGAGGACATTGACACCGCCGCGACTCGGGTCGCTGCCGCAGAGGCGCTCGTGGCGGCCAAGGAGGCACAGCTTGCCGCGGCGAAGGTGGCGCTCGCGGCTGCGACGACGGAGGATCGCGAAGCGTTGCAGGCCGACGTCGACTACTACGAGGTTCTGGTTTCCGAGGCACAAGCGGTCCTGACGAAGGAGGAAGCCGCGGCCACGGCGGCGGATGACGCTGCGGCCACCGCCCTTGTGGGTCTCGTCTCGGCGACCGATGCTGCAGAGACAGCACTCACGACGGCGAACGTCACGAGCGATCGCCAGGCGCCGGGAGCTGCTCCCGCCGTGGCGCCGACCACGAGTCCTTCGGCGTCGCCGAGCGTTAGCCCATCGCCATCCGCGAGCCAGGGAGGCGACTCCTCATGAGCAAGTCTCCGAACTCCACCATCATCATCATTGCGGTGACCGTGGCGCTCTTCCTGTCGGTAATCGACTGGATGTTCGTGGTCCAGCCCCGGTTGAGCGGAGCCGCGGAGGCGCGGGCTGCTACTGTACTCCAGCTCGAGGCGAACCAGGCCCTGCAAGACGAGCTCGACCAGCGCATCGCCGATTTCGAGAATCTTCCGGAATTGAAGTCGCAGGTGTGGGCCGTACGTGACCAGTTCCCCACGGACGTCAATGCAGACGCCGTTCGCGAGGACCTCGAAGCACTCGCCGCCAGGCACGGTTTCGTCATGTTGGGCGACAACATCGGAGTGCCCAGGCAGACCGTGCCGGGATTGTCGCTCGAGGCGGCACTTGCGCCCTATGGCCTGGAATCCTATGTCGACACGCTGGACTTCACAGGGCTCGATGCGGTGACCATCTCGATAAGGCTGCAGGGTGACTACGACAGGGTCATGGGAGTACTCGACGACCTGCAAGTGGGAGACCACCGCTACTTCCTCATTTCGTCGATTCAGGTGTCGGCGATGGCCGAGAATCTCTCGGCGAATCCGCCGGTCGCCGCGGGCAGCATCCAGGTCGACGTCTCCGGATTCTTCTTTGTTCTCGATCACACGACGGAGAACGTTACGCAGAGGCCCGCAGAGGACCCGATGCCCGGGGAGGAGCCGTTGCCGAGCGAGATTGTCCCGGTCCCCGACAGTGATCGGGACTTCCTGCTGCCTGCCGAGTAGCCGCACGAGGTCCGCGGGGCCTCGCCCGTCCGTGGAACAATGGGCACCATGCTCAGATGGCTTACCGCGGGGGAATCGCACGGCCCGGCTCTCGTCGGAATCCTTGAGGGGATGCCCGCAGGGGTTGAGGTCTCGTCATCGTCCGTTGCTGACGCGCTCGCTCGACGCAGGCTCGGTTATGGCAGAGGCGCCCGCATGGCTTTCGAGGAAGACGCCGTTCGCATTCTTGGCGGCGTGCGGCACGGCCTGAGCCAGGGCGGGCCGGTCGCCATCGAAATCGGAAACACCGAATGGCCCAAGTGGGAGACCGTCATGTCGTCGGATCCCGTCGATCCCTCGGAACTCACCGGCGGGCGCGCAGGGGCGCTCACACGCCCCCGACCGGGACACGCGGATCTTGTGGGGATGACCAAGTACGGCTTCGACGATGCGCGTCCGGTGCTCGAACGGGCGTCCGCGCGCGAGACCGCCACCCGGGTCGCCCTCGGAAGTGTCGCGGAGGCATTCCTCTCGCAGGTCGCGGGAATCCGTGTGGTGTCGCACGTCGTCGAGATCGGCGGCGAGGGTGTCCCGGACAACGCGCCGCTTCCCGGACCTGACGACACCCCGGCTCTCGACGAGAGCCCGGTGCGATGCCTCCACCCCGATGCGGCTGCGCGGATGACGGCGGCAATCGACGCGTGCCAGGCCGACGGAGACACACTGGGGGGCGTCGTTGAGGTTATCGCCTACGGCGTGCCCGTCGGCCTGGGAAGCTATGTCCACTGGGATAGAAGGCTCGACGCCCGTCTCGCGGCTGCGCTCGTGGGCATCCAGGCAATCAAGGGTGTAGAAATCGGGGACGGGTTTCGGACGGCGACCCGGCGTGGCTCACGGGCGCACGACGAGATCGAGTATGACGGCGCGGGCCTGGTGACGCGTACGAGCAACAGGGCTGGCGGTCTCGAGGGCGGAATGTCGAACGGCTCTCCGCTGCGCGTTCGTGCCGCGATGAAGCCGATCAGCACCGTTCCCCGAGCGCTCGACACCATCGATACGGCGACGGGAGAGGCGGCCAAGGCCATCCATCAGCGCAGCGACGTATGCGCCGTCGCCCCGGCGGCCGTCGTCGCGCAGGCGATGGTCGCTCTCGTGCTCGCCGAGGCGATCGTGGAGAAATTTGGGGGGGACTCGGTCGCGGAGACGAGGCGAAACATGGAGACGTACGTTGCGTCGGTTCCGAAGAATCTCCGCTAGATGGCTTCCCCGCGTGCCATCCTGATCGGCCCACCGGGCTCGGGCAAGAGCACGGTTGCCGCCAGGCTCGCCGAGCGGTGGAACGTTGACGCGCGCGATACCGACGCCGATGTCATGGCGATGGATGGCCGAGAGATTGGCGAGATCTTCGTCGAATCGGGGGAGGCCGTGTTCCGCGCGATCGAGCGCGAGGCGGTTCGCGTGGCCCTCGCGAGCCACGACGGCGTACTCGCCCTCGGAGGGGGAGCGATCCTCGACACCGATACCCAGGCCGATCTTCGCGACTATTCCGCGCGGGGGGGTGTCGTGGTGTTTCTGCACGTCGGCCTCGCGACGGCCGCCAGGAGGGTTGGTCTTGCCCAGTCGCGTCCCCTGCTCGCGGGCAGTCCGCGCGCGGCGTGGAGGCGACTCATGGAGGAGCGACGCGCGACCTATGAATCGCTCGCAACGATGATCGTGAGAACGGACGGACTCTCGCCCCGGGAGATCGCCGCGCGGATCGCCGAGAATACCGGTGCCGAGACGTCCAGCGGAGGTACGCCGTGAACGAGAAGCGAATCACCGTAGGTGGCGACCGGCCTTACGACGTCGTCGTCGGAAAGGGAGTAGCCGAAGGGGTTGCGGAAGCGCTCCCCGCAGACGCCGAGCGAGTGCTCGTGGTGTACTCCGCACCCCTGGGGAGGGAGGCGGAGCGACTCATCGCCCAGATCAAGGAGACCGGAAGGACTCCGGTCTCGGCGGAGGTTCCCGACGCAGAGGCGGGCAAGACCGTCGATGTGATGGCGTTCTGCTGGAAGGTGCTCGGACAATCCGACTTCACCCGATCGGACGTGGTGATCGGGCTCGGGGGAGGGGCGATCACGGACCTCGCGGGATTCGTCGCGGCGTCGTGGCTTCGTGGTGTGCGCGTCGTCCACGTGCCGACGACGCTGCTGGGGATGGTGGACGCCGCCGTGGGAGGAAAGACGGGGATCAACACCGCCGAGGGGAAGAACCTCGTGGGAGCGTTCCACGTCCCGGAGTCCGTATGGTGCGACACCGAATACCTGCTCACCTTGCCCCGGCACGACCTCGTGGCGGGATTGGGTGAAGTGGTGAAGGCCGGATTCATTCGGGACGAGGACATTCTCAACCTGATCGAGGCGAACCTCCCTCTCCTTGCGGCGACGGGGATCCAGGACGGCGACAGGACTGCGAGCGACGCGGATGCGTCCGCGCTGGCGGATGCCGCACTCCCCGTGCTCGAGGAGGCGATGGCCAGAGCCATCCAGGTGAAGGCCGATGTGGTCGGCGCCGATCTTCGCGAAGCCTTCCTGCGGGAAATCCTCAACTATGGGCACACCTTCGGTCACGCGATCGAGTACACAGAGCGTTACCGCTGGCGGCACGGTGCCGCCGTCTCGGTGGGAATGGTCTACGCCGCCGAGCTTTCGAGGCTAACGGGCAAGCTTGGGGACGACGCCGTGGAGAGGCACCGGTCGATCCTCGGGGGACTGGGTTTGCCGACGACGTATCGGCCGGGCATGTGGGATCAGCTCCACACGGCGATGCGTCGCGACAAGAAGACGCGCGGGGAGGTGCTGCGTTTCGTGATCCTGGCAGGGCTTGGCAACCCCATCCGGCTCGAGGGGCCGGACCCAGCCCTCCTGACCGCCGCCTACGATGCGATCAGCGCGTAAGGGCCCCCGCGGCTCGGCCCGCCGCTACTCTGAAGCCATGAACGCCGCGCCAACGAGCACCGTCCTCGTTCTCAACGGTCCGAACCTCGGACGTCTCGGTACGCGAGAACCCGAAACGTACGGCGCTACGACGCACGAGGAACTGGTCTCGCTCCTCGATAGTTGGGGGACCGAGCGTGGGCTCAAGGTCGAGACGCGCCAGTCGGATAGCGAAACCGATCTTGTTCAGTGGATCCACGGGGCCATTGACGAGGGGCGCGACGTCGTCATCAACCCCGGGGCGTTCACTCACTACTCGTACGCACTGCGGGACGCCTGTGCGATGCTGCCCGAGGCTGGCAGGATCCTCGTGGAGGTCCACATCAGCAATCCCGCCGCAAGGGAGGAATTCCGGCATACCTCGGTGATCTCGGGTGTGGCGACCGGCACGATCGCAGGGTTCGGTATCGATTCCTACCGCCTCGCGCTTGACGCCATCGCGGAGGCGCGCCTCGGGTCCTAGCGCCAAGGCTAGAATGGGCGGCGGCCCGCGCGGCTTGTACTGGAATCCGCCGCGGTGCCGGTGACCATCGCTACCGAACGCAAGGAAATCCCGTGGCAAGCTCGAACGACATCAAGAACGGCTCCGTCCTGAATCTCGACGGCAACCTGTGGA
>CAZTJX010000108.1:0-6415 GCA_964613755.1 uncultured Demequinaceae bacterium
CGGAAGAACTCCGAAAGTGGCTGGGGGCGTCGGTCTGGTGGCGATTGGGAACCTTACGTCCGATCGGCTGCGCGATGTGCGTATCGATCATCGCGACCGGTAGGACCGGGACGCCGGACTCGATTGCCATGCGTGCGACGCCCGTCTTTCCCCGGTACAGCCTTCCGTCGGGGCTACGAGTTCCCTCCGGGTAGATGCCGAGGAGTTCTCCATCGCTGAGGACCTGAAGGGCCGTGCGGAGCGCGGCCTCGCTCGCCCTCCCACCGCCCCGATGAACGGGGATGGTGCCGACGCCGGACATAAACGCGCGGGTCGCGAATCCCTTGGGTCCCTTGCCCGTGAAGTACTCGGACTTGCCGAGGAAGACGAGCTTCCGCTTCATCACGAGAGGAAGGAAAATCGAGTCGGCGAAGCTGAGGTGATTGCTCGCGAGGATCGCGGGGCCCGTCGCGGGGATGTTCTTCAAACCCTTCGCCCACGGGCGATACACGGCCTTGAGGCCGGGCCCCAGGAGGACGTGCTTGAAGAGTTGGTAGTACATCGGACCCCTTTTCGCTCGTCCCAACTAGGCTAACGCGCCCGGAGAGCGTCCAGGCGCGCGAGGGCCGCTGCTCCTACGATGCCGGCGTCGTTGCCCATATCCGCCGCGACGATCGGTGCCACAGGGCGATGCCCCCCCGCGGGAAGGGCCCTCGCGTAGGCGTCGCGCGCCGATGTGAGGATGAGGTCGCCCGCGGCGATCACTCCCCCGCCGACCACGTACACCTCGGGATCAAGGACCGCGGCGAGCGATGCGCATCCCTCGCCGAGCCAGGTGCCCAGTTCCGCGAGCAGGGAGACGCAGAGCGGATCGCCGGCGAGCGCGGCCTCGGTGACAAAGGGGCCAATGATCGCGGCGGCGTCGCCACCCGCGAGCTCGAGAATCGTGGCGGCGCGTTCGGGGTTCTCCATCGCCTCGCGGCGGGCCTCGCGCACGAGCGCCGATCCTGATGTGTACTGCTCCCAGCACCCGCGGTGTCCGCAGCCGCACAGGTGGCCGTTCGGGACCACTCGGACGTGACCGAGTTCGGCGGCGAAGCCGTACGCGCCACGAACGAGGCTGCCGTCGACCACCATCCCCGCACCGAGTCCCGTACCGAGGGTGAGCATGATCATCGTGGACGTTCCTCGCCCCGCGCCGTAGACGAACTCCGCCCAGCCCGCCGCATTGGCGTCGTTTTCCACGACGACGGTCACGTCGCGCTCCACGAGGGCCCGCACCTTTGCCGCGAGCGGGTAGTCCCGCCACGCGGCGATATTGGGGCCGAACACCATGTGTTCGCGATCCGAGCTCGCGAAGCCCGCTGCCGCAAGACCGATCGCGTCGAATTCGAAGTCCTTGGCGAATTCTCCCACGACGTCCGCAATCGCCCGATCTATCCCCGCGGCATCCCGGGCGGACGTGTCTCGACGGGCTTTCGCAACGATGGCGCCGTCGTCGTCGACGACCCCCGCAGCGATTTTGGTACCGCCAATATCCACACCGACGGCATGCATTCGTTGGCCCTTCCGCACTAGACCTGCCCGGGTCCTCACAGGGTATCGTGGCGTCCACACGACTGATGCCAACGGAGGCACCATGGACGCGCGCGAGAAGAAAACTCTCTCCCAGAACATCACGCTCATGATGGACGCGGCGTGGGACAAGTACGCGGATCGCAACATCCTGGCGCACACGCTCCCGGAGAAGCCAACGGAGTGGGTCCACGTGACGGGCACTGAGACGCGCGAGCGCGTCGACGCGGTGGCGAAGGGCCTCATCGCGATCGGCGTCAAGCCAGGCGATCGTGTGGCGATCATGTGCCGCACGCGGATTGAGTGGGCATACCTCGACTTCGCGATCTGGGCGGCGGGCGCGATCTCCGTACCCGTCTACGACACCTCGGCTGAGGATCAGGTCGACTGGATCACCAGTGATTCCGGCGTCAAGCTCATGTTCGTCGAGACGTCAGAGCACCTGTCGCTCGCCCACTCCGTCGCGAAGGGAGAGTCGCCCCTCGACGACATTCGCTGCATCGACCACGGCGCGCTCCCCGATCTCATCAAGGCAGGGGCGAGGATCCCGGACGAGGAACTCGACAAGCGTAAGCACCTCTCGAAGCAGGATGACCTCGCCACGATCATGTACACGTCGGGCACCACTGGGCGCCCCAAGGGCGTGCGCCTCTCCCACTTCGCCTACGTCCGCCACACCAAGGGCGTGCAGGATCAGATCCCCGAGGTCCTCTTCCAGGAAGGTGCGAGCACCGTCCTCTTCCTCACCCTCGCCCACTCGCTCGCCAGGCTCGTCCAGGTCGTGCTCGCGGCCTCCGGCACGGCCATCGGGTACTGCCCCGATGCCACCAACCTCGTCCCCCTTCTCAGTACCTACAAGCCGACGCTGATCCTCGGTGTCCCGCGAGTGTTCGAGAAGGTCTACAACGGCGCGGAGCAGAAGGCGGCCGCGGGAGGCAAGGGCAAGATCTTCACGTGGGCCGCGAAGCAATCGATCGCCTATTCCGAGGCCCTCGATACGGACGAGGGTCCCGGCAGGGGTCTCAAGTTCCGCTACGGAATCGCCAACAGGCTCGTCCTTCACCACATATACGACGTTCTTGGGGGCCGCGCGACGTGGGCCGTCTCCGGCTCCGCACCACTCGGGGCCCGGCTCGGCCACTTCTACCGAGGCGTCGGCCTCACGGTGCTCGAGGGCTACGGCCTCACCGAGACGAACGCCGCCTCCCACGTCAACGTCGCCACCAAGGTCAAGATGGGGACGGTCGGTCCGCCCCTGCCCGGCATCGAGGTCAAGCTCGCGGTCGATGGAGAGATCCTCATGCGCGGCGACTCTCTCTTTGACGGCTACCACCACAACCCCGAGGAGACGGCCGCGTCCATCAAGAACGGCTGGTTCCACACGGGGGACATCGGCACGATCGATGAGGATGACTACCTCACGATCACGGGCAGGAAGAAGGAACTCATCGTCACTGCGGGTGGTAAGAACGTTGCCCCCGCCCACCTGGAGGATCGCGTCCGCTCGCACCCGCTCGTGAGCCAGTGCGTTGCCGTCGGAGACGGCAGGCCGTTCATCGGGGCATTCATCACGCTCGACGCCGACGCCCTGCCGGGTTGGTTGGAGGCGCACGGGTTGCCGACGATGACCACGCGCGAGGCGGCCGAGAATGGGGCCATCCGCGCCGAACTGGACGCGGCGGTCGAGGTGGCGAATGAGGCGGTCTCTCGCGCCGAAGGTATTCGGAAGTATCGGATCCTCGACGGAGACTTCACCGTGCTCAACGGCTACCTCACGCCGTCGATGAAGGTGAAGCGCTCGAAGGTCCTCGCAGACTTCGCCCGCGACATCGACAAGCTCTACACGGACGAGCGGACGGGCGGCTAAACCGGCCCGCGCGCACCGGGCGCGAGGCTTCGATGCGCGAAGCCAGGCACCGAGGCGCTAGGCGAGGTGCCGAAGCGGTGAGACGAGCCCCGCGTCGGAGAGGGTGCGGATGGCGCGGGCCTGCGCCGCGTCCACCTCGACGCGAGTAGCGGTCGGCTGATCCGCGCCCGCACCGTCGCTCGCGGGAATCATAAGGAACGAGACGATGCAGTCCGAGCATGCGTCGCCCCGCACCACGCAGGTATCGCAGTCGATCTTCATGCTCCTCACGCTACGCGCGGGGTCTGACACAGACTGCGGTCACGGGCCGCCCTCGCGAAGGCTTGTCCGCCCGCCCAGGTAGCGTCGAATCATGGCCGTGCCCACGCTCCCCGCGCCCGGTGCCCTCTCGCCGGGCCTCGCGCACCAGCCGAGTCTCGAACAGGTCGGAGAGCCCCTCTCCGTGGTCACGTTCGTCACCGTCGACCTTGAGACCACGGGGGGATCTCCCCGCACGAGCGCCATCACGGAGATCGGTGCCGTCAAGACACGCGGCGGAGAGGTGATCGGAGAGTTCCAGACCCTCGTCGACCCGGGGATGCCCATTCCCCCCATGATCGTCTCGCTCACGGGGATTACAGACGCGATGGTCGCTGCAGCGCCGCCGATCGAGGAGGTCCTGCCGAGTTTCCTCGAATTCGCCGGTGACGCCGTGCTGGTCGCCCACAATGCACCCTTCGATATGGGTTTCCTCAAGGCGGCCTGCCGCAAGCACGACTACCGCTGGCCCGGGAACCAGGTCGTCGACACGGTGACCCTCGCGCGCCGGTGCACCACGTCCGAGGAGGCTCCCAACAAGAAGCTCTCCACCCTCGCGCGGGTCTTCGGGACGGAGGTCACCCCGAACCACCGCGCGCTCGAGGATGCGCGCGCAACCGCGGAGATCATGCACCGCATGTTTGAGCGACTCGCCTCCTGGGGAATCACCCACCGCGAGGATCTCGACGCGCTTCGCAATCCCGTACCCCCGAGTATCCGACGCAAGGCCATCCTCGCCGAGGCCGTGCCTTCCCGGCCGGGCGCGTACGCGTTCCTGGGGCCCTCGGACGAGGTCCTTTACGTCGGCACCTCCAAGAATCTCCGCTCGCGCGTGAAGTCGTACTTCACGCGGGGCGAGCAGCGTCGACCGATCCGCGACATGCTCGAACTGGCCGTGCGTGTCGAGTCTTTCCCCACGGCCACGGAGCTTGAGGCCAACGTGCTGGAGATCCGCATGATCGCGCGGCACCGCCCCCGCTACAACAGGCGTTCCATGCGCCCGGAGCGCACGCCATGGGTGCGCCTCACCGACGAGGCCTTTCCGCGCCTGAGCATCGTCCACTCGGTCACGGGCGATGCGGCGCACCTTGGCCCCATGCGTGGCACGAAGGACGCCAAGCTCGCCGTCGAGGCGCTCCACGAGCTCGGCGGGGTTCGCACCTGCACCACGCGACTTCCCCTCGTCCCGCGCGCGACGGCGCGCGCGTGCCTCCTCGCCGACCTCGGCTCTTGCTCAGCTCCGTGCCTTCATGGCGAGGCGAGCGGCTACGGCGACGTGGCAACGGCGCTGCGCGACGCCATTGTCGACGACCCCTCCCCCGTCGTAGCGGCGCTTGCGGAACGGATCGCCGAGTTCGCCGAGCGGCTCGAGTTCGAGCGTGCGTCGGCGCTGCGGGACGGCGTGAGTGCCCTCATCGCGGGCGCGGCCGAGGCCCAGAGGCTCTCCGCCCTCCGACGCGTGACGATCGTTTCCGCCCTCCACGGGGACGACGCGTGGGAGGTTGCCGTGGCGATCCGGGGGCGCCTCGCAGGGACGGCCCTCGTCCGGGACGGCGTGGGGGTCGCGGAGGTGGCCTCGCGGATTCTGGCCGAGGACGAGGGCTCCGACGCCACCCCCCTCATCGAGGAGCAGCAACTCATTGCCACCTGGCTCGAGCGGCCGGGGATGCGACTCGTCAGCGTCGACGGCGAGTGGGCTCAACCCGTCGCGGGTGCGGCCCGGCACGGAATGTGGGTCGAGGCGCGGCGCGAGGATCGCGACCGGGTCAACGACGCGGCGGGAGCTCGCGCGTAAGCGTATCGACGGCGGCTCCGGCGTCGATGTCGGCCACCGGCGGGACGCGACGCGAGAATGCCGCGCGCATGCGGCGCCACCATAGCCACAGGCCCAGCGCGAGCGTGCCTCCCCCGCCGACAATCCACGGGGCGGGATCGAACGGGTCGACCGCACGGAAATCCTCCAGTGCGCGCTCGTCGGCGTACCCCTCGACGACGCCGTAGTACGCAGGCTTGGCCCGCAGGTTGAGATCGAAGAGGAGAGGGGCCCCCTCGGGGTGGCGCCAACTCCGGGTGTCGTAGAGGCCCCAGAGGGTGACGGAGAACAGTTGGTCCGCGTGGTCGCGGAACACGCGGAAGGCATCGCGGAGGTACACGCCTTGCTTGAAGAGGTTCGCGTCGGTGACGGGGGTCCCCGTTGGGACGTCCAGCTCCGTGACGGCCTGCGTCAGGCCACGCCCCGAGGTGTCATCCAGGGCTCGCGCGAAGTCTCCGGTCTCCGTACCGCTCCACACATGGAACTGGTGGCCGATGCCGTCGATGGGGATGCCACGTTCAAGGAGCCGGTCGACGAGCACGAGGTAGCGGCCGCGCTTGTCCGCCCTCTCGGTGTTGTAGTCATTGATGAACAGGGTCACGGGACGCCCCGTCCCCGGCGCCGCGTACGTGCCGTTGAACGCATCGTCGGCGTACCGGAACGCGAGATCGATGTAGTCCTCGCCGAGGACCCGGTACCACGCGTTGCGGCGCAACCCGTCGTCGAAGGAGGCGTCGTCGGCGATGACCTCGTTGACCACGTCGAACGCGACCACAGGGTTGCCCCCTCCGAAGGGGCCCCAGTTCTCACCGAGGTACTCGGCCACGGAGAAGATGTGGGTGCGGAGGCGGTCGGTCAGGATGCGCCGATCCTCGACCGAGTCC
>CAZTJX010000109.1:0-6260 GCA_964613755.1 uncultured Demequinaceae bacterium
GATCCCAATGCCGGTGATCGTCAGCACCGCGCCGATGCCCATAGCGAGCGTCATGGTGCGATTGAACGAATGGGTGATCTGCTGGGCGATCGCGACCGGGACGATCATGAGCGCGCTCACGAGGAGGACGCCCACGACGCGCATCGCGACCGTGATAGTGACCGCAGCGAGCACGGCGACCAGCATGTTGAGCGTGCGCACGGGAAGCCCCGTCGACATTGCGAACTCCTGATCGTGAGTGACGGCGAACAACGAGCGTCGAAGGCCAAGTCCGACGAGCAGGATGAGCGCGGCGAGCGCGGCGGAGATCCATACCTCGAGCCACGACACGGTGGAGATCGAGCCGAAAAGGTATCCCAGGAGGTACGCGTTGGTACCGCCGGCCCAGGCGATGAGAAGGACGCCGAGCGCGATGCCGCCGTAGAAGAGGATCGCCATGACGACGTCGGCCGCGGCAACTCCGCGCGTACGCATCGACTCGATGGTGACGGCGGCGAAGATGGCGAAGACGACGGCGCCGGGGACGGCTAACGCGTCGCGCTCGGCGAGGTGGAACACGCTCCCGCCGAGCCAACCCGCCGCGACGCCGGCGAGGGCGACGTGGCCGATGCCGTCGCCGAGGAGCGCCATGCGGCGCTGAACGAGGTAGGTCCCCACGACGGGAGCGGCGAGTCCGACGAGCAGGCCGACGATCACCATGCGCTGGACCAGGGGTTCGGCGAGAAGGCTCATGCCCGAACCTCCAGGTCGATGGGGCCGACGTCGGGCTCGACGCTCGCGTGGGGGTGGACGTGATCGTGCCCGGGCAGCGCGTGCACGCCGAGCGCAGCGGGCGGCACGCCTTCGTAGACGACGCATCCGTGGTCGAGAACGACCGCGCGGTCGATGAGGGGCTTGAGGGCCCCGATCTCGTGAAGGACGATGATGACGCCGACGCCGTCGGACTTTCGGAGGCGCAGGGCCTCGGCGAGGGCTTCCTGGCTGGGCAGGTCGACGCCGGCCATGGGCTCGTCGAGAATCAGGAGGTCGGGGTTGCGCACGAGCGCGCGAGCGATGAGGACGCGCTGCTGTTGCCCGCCCGACAGGGTCGCGACGTTGCGTCGCGCGAGGTTCGCGATCCCCAGCTGGTCCAGAGTGGACAGGGCCCGTTCGGTGGCGTCCCGCGGGGGGCGCAACCGGTGAAGAAGCGAGAGCCCGACGTTTTCCCCGGAATGCCCCCGACGTGTGCCGAGCATGCCGGAGATGACGACCTCGAGTCCGGTGGCGGCGACGCCTGCCGCCGCACTCACGCGTTGCGGCACGTATCCTATGCGCGCGAACGTGTGGGGGTAGGGCGCCTCACCAAACATCTCGATCGTGCCCGACGATGCCGGTACCGCGCCGATGAGGGCGCGGACGAGGGTGGACTTCCCTGAGCCGTTTCCCCCCATAAGAGCGACGACCTCACCGGGCGCAACCTCGATGCCAACCCCGTGAAGAATCTCTGTGGTTCCGAGGGTGACTTTGAGGTCGCGTCCGGCGAGGAGCGCGGATGATGGTGTCCCGCCCCGAGGGGCTCTAGTCACAGACCAGCGCCTTCCGCAGGGCGTCAAGGTTGCGGTTCATGAGACTAATGTAGTCGTCGCCCACGACCACGGCACCTCCGGTTTCGAGTACCGCGACGGTGGCGCTGGAGTCCCTCGCGATGGAATCGGCGACCGACGTTGTGACGGCGGACTCCGAGAAGATGGTCGTCACGCCGGTTTCCTGGATGAGTTTCTTGATCTCCAAGAGGCGCGCCGCCGAGGGCTCGGTCTGCGGATCGAAGTCGGAAAGCCCGACCTGGGTGATGCCGAGGTTGGAGGTCATGTACCCGTAGGCGAGGTGCGTCACGACGATCGTGTCGAGTTCGCACTGCGCCAGGCCCGAGGCGTAATCCGCCTCGAGTCCGGACATCTTCGCGGAGAACGCGGCTGCGTTCGCGGCGTATACGTCCGCGCCGTCAGGGTCGATCGACGACAGCTCGTGAGCGACGGCTTCGCCGTATTCGGCGAGCAGCATCGGATCCTGCCAGAAGTGCGGGTCGATGTCTCCGTGGTCATGCTCGTCGTGGTCGTCGGCCTCGTGGTCGTGGTCGTCGGCCTCGTGGTCGTGGTCGTCGTGGTTGGCGGCCTCGTCACGGGCGCGCAGGTGAATCACGTCGGCGACGTCGAGTGACGCCACCCCCGACTCCGCAACCGCGTCGTCTACGGCGGCCTGGAAGTCCGAGAGGTACAAGACCAGATCGGCCCGACCGAGCCTCAGCACCATGTCGGGGGAGAGTTCGAGTTCGTGTGGGGAGACTCCGCGAGGCGTGAGCTCGTAGACGTCGGCGCGGTCGCCCGCGATCGACGCGGCGACGTACTCGACGCCGTAGAAGGCTGCGGCGATGGTGACGTCCGTGTCGCTCGACGCGGTCGCCTCCGTGGTCGTCGAGCACGCGGTTAGGGCAAGTGTTGCGGTGGCGGCACCAGTGACGGCGCCCGCAAGAAGGTGGTGTCGGTTCATGGCCACCACTATACGCAAATGATAATCATTGTCAACTAGACTTCGCGAACGCGGCCCGCCCGGCGCGGATAGACTGTCCGCCAGCACCCAACCAAGGAGTCCTCGTGGCCGCACCCAGCCGTCTCGACAACGTCATCTCGCTTGCCAAGCGCCGCGGTTTCGTGTTCCCCTCGGGGGACATTTACGGAGGCACACGCTCGGCATGGGACTACGGACCCCTGGGCGTCGAACTCAAGGAGAACATCAAGCGACAGTGGTGGCGCGCGATGGTGACGAGCCGCGAGGACATTGTCGGCCTTGACTCAAGCATCATCCTGCCTCCGGAGGTATGGAACGCGTCGGGCCACCTCAAGGCCTTCGTCGACCCCCTGGTCGAGTGCCTCAGCTGCCATAAGCGGTACCGCGAGGACACCCTGATCGAGGAGTTCACCGAGAAGAAGGGTCGCGCACCCGAGGGGGGCCTCGCCGGGATTGTGTGCGAAGCATGCGGGACGCGCGGAAAGTGGACCGACCCGCGCATGTTCAACGGCCTGCTCAAGACCTTCCTAGGCGCCACCGAGGACGAGACCGGACTGCACTACCTGCGTCCGGAGACGGCCCAGGGCATCTTCGTCAACTTCGCCAACGTCGTCTCGGCGACGCGCAAGAAGCCCCCGTTCGGCATCGCCCAGATCGGCAAGAGCTTCCGAAACGAGATCACGCCGGGCAACTTCATCTTCCGCACGCGCGAGTTCGAGCAGATGGAGATGGAGTTCTTCGTCGTACCCGGCACGGACGAGGAGTGGCACAAGACCTGGATCGCCACCCGAACCGACTGGTACGTGGATCTAGGCCTCAGCCGCGACAACCTGCGCCATTACGTGCACCCTCAGGAGAAGCTCAGCCACTACTCCAAAGGCACCACGGACATCGAGTACCGCTTCGGCTTCCAGGGCAGCGAGTGGGGCGAGCTCGAAGGCATCGCCAACCGCACCGATTTCGACCTGACGACGCACTCGGAGCACTCGGGCAAGGACCTCAGCTACCGCGACGCGGTCACGAACGAGAAGTACATCCCGTACGTGATCGAGCCCGCAGCAGGCCTCACGCGCTCGCTCATGGCGTTCCTTGTCGAGGCGTACCAGGAGGAGGAGGCCCCGACCGCGTCGGGCGGGACGGAGAAGCGCATGGTGCTTCGCCTCGATCATCGCCTCGCCCCTGTGAAGGCCGCCATTTTGCCGCTCTCCAAGACGGAAGCGCTCCTCCCGACGGCCCAAAGCCTCGCCACAGAGCTACGCCAGTTCTGGAACATCGACTACGACGAGACCCAGTCGATCGGCAAGCGCTACCGCCGCCAGGACGAGGTCGGGACGCCGTTCTGCATCACCGTGGACTTCGATTCCCTCGAGGACCAGGCCGTGACCATTCGCGACCGCGACACGATGTCGCAGGAACGCGTCTCGCTCGACAAGGTCAAGGGCTACCTCGCCGAGCGGCTCCTCGGGGCGTAGGCGGGAACGCGGGGTCCGATCAGGGCGATGCCTCCGGCTAGCCCTCCGCGGCGACGACCGCGAGGTACTCCTCGTCGACCACGTGGCCTTCGCCATCAACCAGGCCAAGGTCCATCTGCTTGTACGACCAGATGGACCGGCCGATGTTGTTGTCGCGGAGGATCCCCATGAAGTCGGCGAGCCAGGCGCGTCGACTTGCGGAATCGATCCAGTCCGCCACGCCGAACTCGCCACAGTAGAGTTCGCGACCCGTGCGGCGTGCAAAGTCGAGCGCGGGCTGGACGATCTCCTCAAGGAGCGACCGATCCATCGGCCGCCCGATGCAGATCGCGTGCTCCGCGGCCCGGGCGGGGTGATCGCGCAGGTGCTCGGCGAGGCCCTCGAGTTCGCCCGGGTAGGCGTGCACCGCCTCCCACTCGCGCGTCGTGGCGTCCCACGGCGCACGTTGGTGGGTGAAGAACAGCGGGTCGTAGAAGTGGAACGTATAGACGACGTTCGGGTCGTCAAGCTCGACCAGGTCCGTCAGCCCGCCGACGGAGTTGTTGTGCGTCCCCCCGATCATGATCCGGCAGTCCGGCGCGATCGCGCGGAGCGCGGCAACCGTCCGGCGGATGAGGTCGTTCCACGGCCCGTTGGATGGGATGGTTACCTCGTTGAGGAGCTCGAAGACGATCGGCACCGGCGCCTTCGCGTAGCGGCGCACGATCTCCTCCCAGAGCGCCACGAAGCGATCCTGGAGAGGGCCCGCCTCGAAGAGCGTGTTGTGATTCTTCGTGTCCTCCTCGAGGTCGTTGCGGAAGGTGAAGCCGGGGGCCTCGTGGAGGTCGAGCACCACGCCGAGCCCGTGCTTCGCGCACCACGCGAGGCAGTCGTCGATGTACGCGTACCCCTGCTCAAGCGGGACGCCGGGGGCGTCCTCGGCCTCGATGACCGGAAAGTCGACGGGGAGCCGCACGTGGTCGAGGCCCCAGGAGGCGATGCGCTCGATGTCCGCCTCGGTGATGAACGTCCGGAAGTGCTCGTGGTCGTAGGCGGCGTACTGCGAGAGCCACCCACCCAGGTTGACTCCGTTGATGAACCCCTTCATGACCAGACCGCCTCGCTACTAGGCGCCGGGAGTGTCGGCGACGCAAACGAGCGTATCGCGGCGAGAGGGGCCGATGGCAGTCCACGGTATTCGGGGCCGCCGCGATCGATCTCTTCCAGGCCCCGCCTGCCGATAGGATCGGGTCCGTGCGAAGGCCGAAACCGTACAGCGAATCCCTCCACGTGGAGGGCGTTGTCGAGGCGCCGATCGAGCGGGTCTGGGCCTTCCGCTTCGACACCGCGGCCCAGGTCGAGGCGTACTCGCGCCGCCTGGAGGTGACCCCGATCTCGGGAACCTGGGGCGAGGTCGGTAGCGTCGTACGCTACGTCAGGCTGTTGGACGGCGATAGGACGGCGACGACGTTGTCGACCGTGGTCGAGATCGACCCTCCAAGGCGAGCGGTGTTCGACACCGAGACCGTCGAGACACCCGCCGTCCGTATGACGTCGACGTACGCATTCGAGCCGACGGGGGAGGCGACCCGACTGACGGTCGACATCGTTGCCATCGTCGCTCGCGCACGCGGGCTCCGACGTCTCCTCCTGCGCTGGACGCAGTCGCGTAGGCGGGTAGAGGGCTACCGAGTGTTCGCACTCGAACTCACCGAAGAGAACGCCTACCACCGCGCTCACTCGATGTGATCGACGGGCGCGCAACGCGCGTCGGCGACAATGGACGGATGACCACCACGCCGTCGGCCGGAAGCCGCTTGCTCCCGCCGCTGCGTATCGGCCGCATGACGGTGGAAACGCCCGTGATCCTCGCCCCGATGGCGGGCATCACGAACGCGGCATTCCGGCGGCTGTGTCGGGAGCACGGAGGCGGGCTGTACGTCGCCGAAATGGTCACCTCCCGTGCGCTCGTGGAGCGCACCCCCGAGAGCCTCCGGATCATCAAGCACGACGCCGACGAGATCCCGCGGTCCGTCCAGGTCTACGGCGTGGACCCGGCCACCGTCGGCGCGGCCGTGCGGATGCTCGTCGAGGAGGACCTCGCGGACCATATCGACATGAACTTCGGCTGCCCCGTCCCAAAAGTCACGAAGAAGGGCGGGGGAGCGGTCCTGCCGTGGAAGAGCGAGCTCTTCCGGGACATCGTACGGGCGGCCGTGCGCGCCACGTCGGCGACCAGTTCGTACGCCACGACCAGGACCACGG
>CAZTJX010000110.1:0-2927 GCA_964613755.1 uncultured Demequinaceae bacterium
GACGACGATGCGAGGCTCCTCTCCCGGCGTCGCGAGCCGACGAAGGGTCGTCAGCCGTCGTGCGACGGTGTCCGCGCGGGGCGAGAGTCGTTCGTGGGGCAGCGTCTCCCACGAAGGAAAGAGCGCGATCGAGCCCGGGTCGAGGTAGGCGCCGAGCGCGGCGACGAGATCCTCGGCCTCCCGCCCCGTCGCGGCGAGAACAAGCGTCGTCCGGGCGCCTTCCGAGGCGAGCGCGACGAGCGCGGGAACCGCCCCGCGGGAAGCGATGACGCGAGAGGCGGAGCCGATCTGATCGGACCACGCCGCGGCGCGCAACGCACCTAGCACGTGGGCGAGCGGTCGATCGTCCGTCACTGCCTACCCCGTCTCATCTCGGTGCGCCCCGTGTCCAAAGTGCAGGATCCTGTGGGCGCGCGAACCGCTCCGGCGTCTGCCGGCACCTCAAGGCTAGTGCGCGCCTAGCGGTCCGAAATCGCGAAGAAAGGCGCGCGCAGGAGCGGGCAGTAGCGAGGGAAACACCGGGCGTAGGGGAACGACGGGCTCGACGCGCCCCGAAGCGAGGGCTTCGGGGCGCGTCGAGGTGCCCGGCGGGGCTGTACTAGAGGCTTTGTGCGAGTCGGTAGTAAGCGGCGTTGGCGCGGATCTCGCCCTCGAACGCATAGACCGCGGTCGATTCGTCGATCGCGAGCAGCTCGATCTTGGATAGACGCGCGAACTCACGGATGACGTCGAGACCGATCTGATTCGACATGACCGTGTGGTGAGCGGCGCCTGCCATGAGCCAGCACGTTGCCGAAGTCCTGAAGTCGGGGCGTGGCTTCCACACGGCATGGCCGACGGGGAGCTTGGGCATCGGTGCGGGAAGCGCGACGTTGTCGACGACATTCGCGACGAGGCGGAAGCGCTCCCGCTGGTCGCTGAGCGCGACGACGATCGCGGGGCCGGGGTCGGCCGTGAAGACCAGGCGTACCGGGTCCTCCTTGCCGCCGATCCCGAGTGGGGAGATGACGAGCTTGGCCTTCTTCGACGAGAGCGACGGGCTGACCTCGAGCATGTGGGCGCCAAGGATGACTTCCTTGCCCGGCTCGAGGTTGTACGTGTAGTCCTCCATGAGGCTCGCACCTCCTGGAAGGCCCGCCCCCATGACCGCGGCGGCGCGCACGAGCACAGCCGTCTTCCAGTCGCCCTCGGCTCCGAAGCCGTATCCATCGGCCATGAGCCGCTGGACCGCGAGGCCGGGGAGTTGCTTGAGCGTACCGAGGTCCTCGAACGAGTCGGTAAAGGCGGTGAAGCCGCCAGCCTCGAGGAAGTTCCTCAGCCCGATCTCGGTCTTCGCGCCGTAGAGGAGCGAGTCGGCGCGGTCGCCGCCCGGCTTGAGCTCGTCGGCTACGTCGTATTCCGCAAGGTATTCCTTCACCAACTCCGCCGCCTCGGCGTCACTCACAACGTGAACGGCGTCGGCAAGCTCATTGATCGGCCACGTGTTGACCTGGACCCCGAGCTTGATCTCGGCCTCCGTCTTGTCGCCCTCGGTCACGGCGACATAGCGCATGTTGTCGCCGAACCGCGCGACCTTCATGTTCTTGGTCGCCCAGCGCCCGAGCGCCGCGCGCTGCCAGGTGGCGATGCCCTCCTGAACCACCGGATCCGAGGCGTGCCCGGCCACCGTCGTACGGGGCAAGCCCATGCGCGACTCGATGTACGCGTGCTCCCTGTCGCCGTGGGCGGCCTGGTTGAGGTTCATGAAGTCCATGTCGATCGCGTCCCACGGGAGCGCAACGTTCGCCTGCGTGTGCAGGTGCAGCAACGGCTTGTCGTTCGCATCGAGGCCAGCGATCCACATCTTCGACGGGCTGAAGGTGTGCATCCACGCGATAACGCCGAGCACGTTGTCCGCGGAGTTGGCATCGAGGAAGAACCGTCGGATGGCGTCGGAACTCTTCAGCACCGGCTTCCACACGATCTTGACGGGGACGCCCTTCGCCTTATTCAGAAGATCGACGACCTGCTTGGACTGCTCGGCCACTTGGGCGAGCGTCTCGGGGCCGTAGAGGTCCTGGCTTCCGGTGGCGAACCAGATCTCAAACTCGGCGAGGTTCGGCAAGACACTGCGAGATGACATGATCACTTCTCCTTGGACGGTTGGCCGTAGACGTTCTGGTAGCGGTCGAAGAGGGCATCGATCGCCTCCTGCGGTATGGGGACGACGTTGCCAGCCTGGCGGGCAATATGGACGGTGCGCGCGACGTCCTCGCACATGACGGCGGCCTTGACGGCGTCCTTGGCGTCCTTGCCGATGGTGAAGGGCCCGTGGTTCGCCATGAGTACCGCCCGGGAGCGGTGGCCCGTCAGGGTCTCGACGATGCCGCGTCCGATCGAGTCATCCCCGATGATCGCGAACGGACCGATCGGGATCTCCCCACCGAACTCGTCGGCCATCGCGGTGATGACGCACGGAATGGGCTCGCGCCTCGCGGCCCAGGCGATCGCGTAGGTGGAGTGCGTGTGCACCACCCCTCCGACTGCGGGCATGTGGCGGTAGACGTACGCGTGGGCGGCCGTGTCCGAGCTGGGCGATCGCTCGGATCCGCGAGTGCCCTCAACGACGTTCCCGTCGAGATCGCACACCACCATGTTGTCGGGGGCGAGATCGTCGTAGCTCACGCCCGACGGCTTGATGACGAACAGGTCGTGGCCGGGAACTCGTCCCGAGACGTTGCCGCCCGTCCACACCACGAGGTTGTAGCGGGTGAGCTCCGAGTGGAGATCGCTCACCTGCTGGCGGAGACCGGCGACCGCCTTCTCGATCGCCGCAACATCGGTCACGAGAGCACCTCACGTCGGATCGCCTTGAGACGCTTCATCACGTCGTTCGCCCCGCGACCGAAGTAGTCGTGGAGGAGTGCGTACTCCTTGAAAAGGGCATC
>CAZTJX010000110.1:2937-6207 GCA_964613755.1 uncultured Demequinaceae bacterium
CGTCCGAGGCCTCGGGATTGGGCTGGTAGGCGCCCCGCTCGACCCGACCCATCGCGTTACCCGCGTCATGAACGGACTTGTATACGCCCGCGGCAACCGCCGCGTGGATCGCGCTGCCGAGCGCCGGCCCCTGCTCGGACGCGATCGTCGAAAGCGGGAGCCGCAACACGTCTGCGTACATCTGCATGAGCGGCGTGTTCTTCAAGAGCCCCCCCGCGACGACGAATTCCGTGACGGGGATGCCGGAGGCCACGAAAGCCTCGACGATGGTACGGGTGCCGAACGCCGTCGCCTCGAGGAGTGCGCGGTATCCCTGCTCGGCCCGCGTCGCAAGCGTCTGGCCGATCAGGAGGCCGGAGAGCGTCGTGTCCACGAGCACCGAGCGGTTGCCGTTATGCCAGTCAAGGGCGATGAGCCCGTGTGCGCCGACCGGCTCCTCGAAGGCCAGGTCCGTCAGGTACTGGTGCACGGACGTTCCCGCGGCCTTGGCCTCGTCGAAGTAGCTGCCCGGAACCTGGTTCTTGACGTACCAGGCGAAGATGTCGCCGACCCCGGACTGCCCTGCCTCGTAGCCGTAGAAACCCTCCATGATGCCGCCGTTGACGACGCCGCACATGCCAGGGACCTCGGCGAGCGTGACACCGTTCATGACGTGGCAGGTGGAGGTGCCCATGATGGCCAACATCTGGCCGGGCTCGACCGCCTTTGCTGCGGGCGCGGTCACGTGGGCGTCGACGTTTCCGACCGCGACGGCGATCCCCTCGGGAAGCCCCGTCCATGCGGCGGCCTCCGCAGTGAGCCCCCCGGCCCGCTCGCCCAGTTGGCCGATGCGGTGGTCGAGCTTGGTCGCTGCAAAGCCCTTGAAGGCGGGGTTGAGGGCGGCCTCGAAGTCCTCCGACGGGTAGGAGCCGTCCTGAAGGATCCCCTTGTAACCCGCCGTGCACGCGTTGCGGAGATACTCGCCGCAGAGCTGCCAGATGATCCAGTCGGCTGCCTCGATCCAGTAGTCCATCGTGGCGAAAATCTCGGGGTCTTCCTCGACGAGCTGGAGCGCCTTGGCGTACTCCCACTCGGAGGAAATGAAGCCTCCGTAACGCGGAAGCCACGACTCTCCACGTTCGCGTGCGACCGTGTTAATGCGGTCCGCCTGGGCCTGGCCCGCGTGGTGCTTCCACAGCTTCACGTAGGCGTGCGGACGGTCACGGAAGCCATCGACCTCGCACAGCGGGGTCCCGTCGGCGAGAACCGGCAGGGGCGTCGAGGCGGTGAAGTCGGTCGCAATCCCGATGACCTTCGCGGGGTCGATACCCGCGTCCTTGATCGCATCGGGAACCGCGCGGCGAAGCACCTCGCGGTAGTCGTTGGGGTCCTGGAGCGCCCACTCGGGAGGTAGCGCGGCCCCCGTCGCGGCGAGCGTCGTGTCCATGACGGCGTGCTTGTAGTCGTGTACCGCGGTGCCGAGTTCGGCACCATCGCTCACGCGGACGACGAGCGCTCGACCCGAGAGTGTGCCGTAGTCGACGCCAATCACGTAGCGATCAGTCGTGTCACTGGTTCCTGCACTCACGCCCGGGCCTCCTTGCCTTCTGGGTAACGCTCTCGCTCACAAACTACCGGGGCGCGGGGCTCCCGCCCAGGGGGGGAGGCCCCCCGCGCCGCGGGCGACCCCCCCGCCCACAGTAAGCACCCCCCGCCAAACCACAGGCCCCGCGCCCCGTCCAGCCCCCGGTACTGGCGGTTCGGCGTTTTCGCCGCGGCGACTTCTCGGACGACTCGAAGGGGCGCCCGCCACGAACAAACGCACGCCCGTCTTCTCGCCCGCGAAACCCTCCTGGCTACACCCAGGGCGGCGCCGCCGAACGGCAGGTGACCTCCGCAACCGCAGCGCGGTCCCGAAATGCCCGTCGCGTCGTGCTCAACGAAGACGATCCGCATTCTTTTGTGATCCGCAACGATCGCCTTGCAGGCGTTCGTGGCGTCGACAGAAATGTTAGCGGTAACATCGGCGCGGCGCAAGAGGTTCGGTGCCATGCCGTCGGGGTCGCGCGGGACGTGATCGGGAGGCTACGAGCGGTCTAGCGTCGGGGAGGGGCCGTCGACTCACGAACGACCAGTTCCGGAGCGATGAGCGACCACCTCGGCGCGTCATGACCCTGAACCACCGCCAGCAGGCTCTCGATGCTCCGCTGTCCGACCGCGTGGAAATCCTGCCTCACGGTGGTGAGCGGGGGTCGAAAGTGGCGAGCCTCGGGGATGTCATCGAATCCGACAACACTGATGTCCTCGGGAACGCGGATTCCGATCTCGTCGAGGCCGTGCAACACGCCCAGCGCCATCTGATCGTTCGCCGCGAAGACGGCCGTGAATTCCGGCGTCGGGCCGAGGGAGCGGGCGAAACCGTATCCGAAGTCGGCGGTCCAGTCCCCGACAACCGGATCGCGAACGCCGAGGCCCTCGTCCTGCATGCGCTCCCGCCACCCCCGTTCGCGGCCGCGGGCATCGAGCCAGTCCAGGGGTCCCGCGACGTGAACAATCTCGCGATGCCCCAGGCGAATCAAGTGATCAGTGGCAAGGGTCGCACCCAGATGCTGATCCACCGAAACCGTGAGGAAACTCTCATCGGGTTCCGCTTTGACGACCAGGGTGGGGAGCCCCCCCGAGAGCTCGCGAAGGAGGTCGACGGAGGACGACCGCGGCGCGATGACACACAGGGCGTCGATTCCCTGTGTCATCAAATGCTCCGCAGCCGCGTGCGCGCTGATCGCCCGGTCCTCGGAGACGGTGATCGAACTGACGGAGAAGCCGGTCGCCCGAGCGACATCCTCGACCGCACGCAAGGTGCTGTTCGGTCCATACTGCATCGCGCTATCGACGAGAACACCGATGCGATTCGACCGGCGCGACGCGAGTGCCCGCGCCGCACTGTTCGGGCGGTAGTTGACCGATTCGATGACCCTCAGGACCCTCTCGCGGGTGTCTTTCTTGATGTTCGGATGACCATTGATCACGCGAGACACCGTCTGGTGCGAAACCCCAGCAAGCGACGCGACCTCCCGCATGCTTATCTTGCGGTCGCCACCCGTCGCCACGGCCGTCCTCGCATTTCGCCGAATCGTTGCTGGAGCCGCACCCATCCTATTCGCGACGCGGGTCCCACTCGGGGACCTCAAGGCGTGCCGCTAGTCCGCCGAATGGAACCTCTGTTGCGCAGCCTCCAGGCCCGCGAGCACGATCACTTCGACCGCATCGGCCGCGACGTCGACCATCCAT
>CAZTJX010000111.1:0-2516 GCA_964613755.1 uncultured Demequinaceae bacterium
GCTTGTGATTGCGCTCGTGCTGGCCTCCGCGACCTTCGCAAGGGCGGCTCGCTCCTGGCTCGGACTCTGCGTCTACGCGATCGTCTGGTTCGCGACGGTGGGTTCCCTCTCTTGGGTTCAAGGGCCGGGCGGTTCGATCGTGGTTCTTGACGATGCTCTCGGTCGCACGTTCCTCATCGGGGGGTCGCTCGCCATCGTCGCGGTCGCCTTCCTTCCTTCGACGTGGATGACTGCCCCAGAGTCGTAGCGCGCCGGAGTAGGCGCGTCTCCTGGCGTTATGATGAGTCCTCTGTCGACCCCCCGCCAAAGGAGTTCCCGTGACCTACGTCATCGCCCTGCCCTGCGTCGACGTCAAGGACAAGGCCTGCATCGACGAGTGCCCCGTGGACTGCATCTACGAGGGCGAGCGGATGCTCTACATTCACCCCGACGAGTGCGTCGACTGCGGAGCGTGCGAGCCCGTCTGTCCCGTCGAGGCGATTTTCTACGAAGACGATGTCCCAGACAAGTGGTCGGAGTACTACACCGCGAACGTCGAGTTCTTCTCGGTGATCGGCTCGCCCGGGGGAGCCGCGAAGATGGGGCTGATCAAGCACGATCACGATCTCATCAAGGCACTCCCCCCACAGAACGTGGCGTAGCGCGATGGAGAGCGGCCGGGGCGTGAACCGAGCATGGGCCTGAGTCCCCGCGCGCTCCCGGACTTTCCGTGGGACTCCCTCGAGCCCCATCGCGAGCAAGCGTCGGCGCACCCGGATGGAATCATCGATCTTTCGGTCGGGACCCCGGTTGATCCCACGCCAGAACTGATCCAATCCGCGCTTGCCTCGGCGGCAAATGCACCGGGTTACCCCACGACTCGAGGGAGCCTGGACCTTCGCGAGGCGATTGCCGCGTGGTTCGAGCGGCGACGCGGAGTCTCCGGCTTGGATCCCGGGGCGATCCTGCCCACGATCGGATCGAAGGAGTTCGTCGCCCTCCTTCCCGCGCTACTCGGGCTAGGTACCAGTGACGTCGTCGTCATCCCCGAGATCGCGTATCCGACCTACGACGTTGGGGCACGTCTCGTAGGTGCCGCGACCATCGCTGCGGACGGGATCGACGCGTGGGCGGGAAACACCGACGTCGCGCTGGTCTGGGTCAATTCGCCGTCGAATCCGACGGGCGCCGTCGGTTCCGTGCGGGAGCTTGCGGCCGTGGTCGCGGAAGCACGGCGGATCGGCGCCGTGGTTGCTTCGGATGAGTGCTACGCCGAACTGGCCTGGGAGGAGCCCTACGCGAGCGGCGGTGTTCCCTCGATCCTCGATCCTGCGGTGTGCGGCGATTCGCATGAGAGTGTGCTCGCCGCTTACTCGCTCTCGAAGCGGTCGAGCCTGGCGGGCTACCGTGCGGCCTTCGCTGCGGGTGATCCGACACTCATCGGGCGTCTCCTTGAGGTTCGCAAGCATCTGGGTCTGATGGTTCCCGCTCCGGTGCAGGCGGCGATGACCGTCGCGCTGGGCGACGACGCCCATGTCGCGACCCAGCGCGTAACGTACGGGCGACGACGAGAGCTACTGCTCCCCGCCCTTCGTCAGGCGGGGTTCGACGTTGAGGCATCGGAAGCGGGCCTGTACCTCTGGGCGACCCGTGGAGAGACAAGCATCGAGACAATCGCCTGGTTGGCGGAGCGGGGAATTCTTGGAGCCCCCGGATCCTTTTATGGAGGGGAGGGTGGTCGCCACGTGAGGCTTGCGCTTACCTCGCCGGACGAGCGCATCTCCTCGGCGGTACAGCGCCTCTCGACGTCCCGCTAGAATGCCAAGAACTGGTCTACAGCCCATCAAGACTGTATGGAGGATTTCATGGGAAACGTTGAAGATGCCCGACTTACCGTCGACGGCGAAACCCGCGAACTTCCCGTGGTGAGCGCAACCATCGGAAACGATGGCCTATCCGTCGCTACCCTTCTGAGCGACACCGGGTTGGTGACGGTCGATCCCGGCTTCATGAACACCGCGTCATGCTCGTCGTCCATTACCTACATCGATGGAGACGCGGGGATCCTCCGCTACCGCGGCTACCCGATCGACCAGTTGGCCTCGCAATCGACGTTCCTCGAGGTCGCCCACCTCCTCATCCACGGCTCGTTGCCAAGCGCCGACCTCCTCAACGCCCTCGAGAACCGCGTCGCGCGCCATATGCAGGTTCACGACGGCATCAAGTCCTTCCTTGAGGCATTCCCGCGCGACGCACACCCGATGGCCGTGCTCTCGGGCGCGATGTCGGCACTGTCTGCGTTCTATCCCGACAGTGTGGGCCGCGAGGACTACGAGGTCGAGCTCGCTACAGTCCTCCTTCTCGGCAAGGCCGCGACGGTCATCGCGTACTTACAGCGGCGTTCTGCGGGTGGCGACCTCATCGAGCCGAAGAAGGGTGGGACCGACTACGTCGAGGAGTTCCTGCGCCTCACGTTTGCACCGTCGGATGCCGATTTCGAGGTCAATCCCGTCATTCGGCGCGCGATGGACCTCCTC
>CAZTJX010000111.1:2526-4994 GCA_964613755.1 uncultured Demequinaceae bacterium
CCACGAACAGAACTGCTCCACCTCGACGGTGCGCATCGTCGGATCGAGCCAGGCGAGCATCTACGCCTCGGTCGCCGCTGGTGTCGGGGCGCTCTCTGGGCCTCTCCATGGCGGGGCAAACGAGGCCGCCTTGCGTATGTTCGACGAAATCCGGGAGTCCGGAGACACGATCGAGCAGTTCGTGGCGAAGGTCAAGGATCGTGCCGAGGGCGCACGCCTCATGGGCTTCGGTCACCGCGTCTACAAGAGCTACGATCCTCGCGGCGCGGTCGTCAAGGACCTCACCGACGAGGTGCTCGTGGCCCTCGGCGGCAACGCCGAGCTGTTCGACATGGCCAAGCGGCTCGAGGAGATCGCCCTAAGCGATGAGTACTTCATCGAGCGCAAGCTCTACCCGAATGTGGACTTCTACACCGGCTTGATCTACAAGGCCATGGGCTTTCCGACGGGCATGTTCACTCCGCTCTTTGCCCTAGGCCGGATGCCGGGATGGATCGCGCATTGGCGAGAGATGATCCGCGACCCACAGACGAAGATCGGTCGTCCCCGCCAGATCTACACAGGCGAGGTTGAGCGTCACTACGTTCCCATGGACAAGCGGAGCTAGGGCCCCGAACGGCTGGTTCGCGTGCGCTGACATGTGAGGCATGTCTCAGGCTCTGACCGTGCGTATTGACCCCGACGTGGCCTAGCCTGGCGGGCAGGGGGTACTACGGGAGCAGTTGTGTCGATCGATTTCCGTCGCGAGCATCAGGTGGAGTGGGCACGCAGCGAGGCCGCCCGTCTGCGGACGGCTTTCGGTCGCACGATCGCCGTCAAGGAGCACGCCCCTCAACTCGAAATGACGCGGGGCGACCGCCTCTTGACCATCTCCGATCCCGACGGCCAGGGACTCTCGTGCGCGGTATGCGTCACCGAGTGTTCGCCCGAGGGAAGCTGCTGGCGGATCGAGCTCCGGCCCATCGTGGAGCCGGACGACACCGACGTTCCGACCACTAGGGCTATCCAGCGGGTCAATCTTCAGATGCGCTACAACACATGTGTCCACGCGACCTCGGACGAGACGGTCGGAGTGCGAAGCGGGATCGATGGCTTGCCCGATCTTGCCGATGGCGTCACCAGGCTCCTCCATGGCGATTTCAAAGTGCATCGGCGCGGTTACATCGGAGCGACTCGCTCGACCCCGTATGCGTCGCTCTCGCCGGCCTAGCCCCCCGTCGCTAGTCGAACCACAACGGGCGTGGAGCAACCAGGTCCGGCCGATTCGAATGTCTCCCAGGTCTCGCTGGAGCGGACCCATCGGACGCCACACAGCGTGACATCGATGACCGGCCATCCGGACGCCACCGCGATGGACCATGTCGCCGCCGC
The DNA here is from genome assembly GCA_964613755.1 of uncultured Demequinaceae bacterium. Classification (GTDB taxonomy): domain Bacteria; phylum Actinomycetota; class Actinomycetes; order Actinomycetales; family Demequinaceae; genus JAFGBM01. Next base: position 3,898 of record CAZTJX010000111.1, read on the forward strand.
ACGTTGCGTCGACGGATCGTCTGAGGAGAGCGCAACGGCCGTTGTACCCCCCGACGGGGCCGCAACATCGACGACGGCCGCGGGACCGAAGTCGTCGAAGATGCGCCGGGCGAAGGTCTGAGCTGCCGCTGGGTCGGCCTTCGTCGACGGGAGCGAACACGTGGTGGATCCGAAAGGGACTTCACCCGTGAGGGCCCTGGCCCAGAGGCGGGCATCGGACTCGTGGTCGGCGTATCCGAGCGGGTGCCCCGAGCGCTGGACGGCCTGGGCAGCCTCGGTGACGGGTAGCACCTCCCAGTCGGAGACCCTCTCTAGGTGCTCGTAGAACGCGTTCGTGGCGAAGCGGGGATCCTGGATCTGCTCGGCGGAGCCCCATCCCTGTGAAGGTCGCTGCTGGAACAGCCCTAGGGAGTCGCGATCGCCATAGTCGAGGTTGCGCAGATCCGATTCCTGGAGCGCGGTCGCGAGAGCCACGGTGACGGCGTGAGCCGGGAGCCCACGGCGCTGCGCGATGGCGGCAATGATCGCGGCGTTGTTGGTTTGTTCCGCGGTGAGCGTCGACGAAGCTCCGTCGATCGTCACGGTGCACCGAGATGTGGAGAAGAGTCCGTCGCCATACCGATGGACCAGCGTCGGTCCCGCGACAACGGCGACGATGACGAACGCGGCGAGCACCGCACATGCCAGGAGTCGTCCGCCCGACCTCCGACGCCTTCGACGGGTCATCAGTTGGAGTGAAGCGCTTCGTTCAGGGTGACCCCCGCGCCCTCGCGTCGCACCGCCTCGATTGCTCCGGTCATGGAGTTGCGACGGAAGAGGAGCCCATCCTGACCCGAAAGCTCTCGAGCCTTCACGATCGCCGGGGCTCCGTGAACGTCAACCTGGCCGACAAGATGCACCTTGGCCCCGGCAGTGAGGTAAAGCCCCGCCTCCACGATGCAGTCGTCTCCGAGGGCAATCCCGAGGCCCGAGTTTGCGCCGAGGAGGGAGCGGCGACCGAGAGAGACGACTTCCTTTCCGCCACCGGAGAGGGTTCCCATGATCGAGGCACCGCCACCGACATCGGAGCCGTCGCCGATCACCACCCCGGAGGAGAT
>CAZTJX010000111.1:5004-6197 GCA_964613755.1 uncultured Demequinaceae bacterium
GCATGATCGTCGTTCCCTCGGCCAGGTGAGCACCCAGTCGCACGCGATCGGCGTCGGCGATTCGAACCCCGGTCGGTACGACGTAATCGACCATGCGGGGGAACTTGTCAACCGAGATGACGACGAGGTGAATTCCCGCGGCCGCGAATCGCGCGCGCACAGCGGCGAGCGAGGCGATGGGACACGGGCCATGCGATGTCCAGGCGACGTTCGTGAGTATCCCGAAGATCCCCGTGAGATTGATGTCGTGGGGACGGACGATGCGGTGGGAAAGTAGGTGAAGCCGAAGGTAGGCATCGGGGACATCTGCAGGTGCCGTGTCACAGTCGATGCGCGTCGTGACGGCGCCGATGGCCACCCCGCGGAGGGAGTCGGTCCTCTCTGCAGCCCGCAGTTCCGGGGAGACATCTGCGGGCCCGGGAGGTTCGCCCAGTAAAGGCTCCGGGTACCAAGTGTCGAGGTATGTCCCATCCTCGGCGGTCGTGGCGAGACCGTGCCCGTGTGCGATCCGTGTCATGCCCCTAGCCTACGGGGGCTCCTTGCCATGATGGGGCAGGTCCAGCGTAGCCTGGGGCTATGTCCGACAACCTCCGACCATCCGGGGCACACTCCGAGGATGTTGCCTCGGGCGGGCCCGATCCCACGTGGGGGGCGGGAACCCAGGACCGTGCCCAGACGCCGATCACTCCGGGCGTGGTGGAGGAGACGATGGACCAGGTCGAGGAGCCGCCGGTCGATAGGTACGCGATACCGGAGCCTGACCAAATCGTGCCCACCTACGTCCGCAACGAGGCGCCTTGGGTGGGGATCCCCGGGGAGGCTGCGAATCTCGATCCCTCCGTGCTGGCCGACGCGCCGTCCGTGCCAAGCGAGGAGCCCGAATTCACCCGTATCGTGCGCGCACGGCAGAGGGGGAAGGAAGCCATCGCCTGGATGGTTACCGGGGGCTTTATCGTCACCGCCGCGTGGTTCCTTCCGATCCTGCTCGTCCCCACGTCACCGCTCGGGCGTGTGGGATCGTTCGCGACCCTCTCCGTCGGCGGTGGTGTCGCCGTGGTGACGCTGCTCCAAACGTGGCGCTGGGCACACCGTGCCGTGTAGGGCCCCCTAGTGCCGGACGGCGAGGCGAGCGAGTGGGGAGAGCCGTTCGACGAGGCGGCACTACCGCGCCGCGATCGTATCCCCCCCTCGGG
>CAZTJX010000112.1:0-6126 GCA_964613755.1 uncultured Demequinaceae bacterium
CCGTGGCCGTCAACCTGGCCGCGGCGTTCGCCGAACTCGGGCGCAAGGTCCTCCTCGTGGACTTCGACCCCCAGGGAGCCGTCGGCGCCGCGCTTGGAGTGAACCCGCACGGGCTCGAGCGGACCATCTACGACGTGCTAATGAGCGACGATGTCGGCGCGCGCGACGCAATCATCTCCGGCGGAGTGGACAACCTCGACATCCTCCCCGCCAACATTGACCTGTCGGCCGTGGAGCTCCAGCTCGTATCCGAGGTGGCAAGGGAGGGGGCGCTCGATCGCGCCCTACAGCCCGTCCGCGACGACTACGACCTCGTCTTCATCGACTGCCAACCTTCGCTCGGCCTGCTCACGGTCAACGCCCTCGTCGCATCGGACGGGGTGCTCATTCCCCTCGAGTGCGAGTACTTCGCGATGCGGGGCGTGGCGCTCCTGCTCGACACCATCAAGAAAGTGCAGACGCGACTCAACCCCCGGCTCGTTGTCGATGGGATCCTGCCAACGATGTGGGACCCGCGCACCCTGCACTGCCGCGAGGTGGTCGAGGCCATGCGCGAGGCCTTCGCCGACCAGGTGACGCAGACGATGATCGGGCGGACCGTCAAGTTCCCCGACGCCACGGTCGCGGCCGAGTCGATTCTCACCTTCGCCCCGACGCACGCGGGCGCGACGTCGTACCGGCTACTCGCGCGCGAACTCGTGGCGCGCGGGGCGGCGGTGTGAGCGGCGGGGACGTGACCGCGGAGCTCGCCACCGAGGACGGGGCGCGGCCCGGCTTCTCTGTGCACCTTGACAACTTCGAGGGGCCGTTCGACCTGCTGCTCACCCTGATCTCCAAGCACCAGATGGAGATCACGGAGGTCTCGCTCGCCCGCGTGACGGACGAGTTCATCGCCACGGTGATGTCAACGGACTGGGACCTGAGCGGCGCGAGCGAGTTCCTCGTCGTCGCTGCGACACTCCTCGACCTCAAGGCCGCGCGGCTTCTGCCTCAGGGGGAGGTGGAGGACGCCGAGGATATCGAGGCGCTCGAGGCGCGCGACCTCCTCTTCGCACGCCTCCTGCAGTACCGGGCCTTCAAAGATGTCGCGGCGAGCATCGAACTCATGCTCGCGGCCCCCCGGCGCATGCCGCGCGACGTTTCGCTCGAGCCCCACCTTGCTGCCCTGCTTCCCGAGCTCGTGTGGGCGATGGACGCGGAGGGCCTCGCGCGCCTCGCCGCCCGCGCGCTGCAGCCACGATCGCCCGCCGAGATCTCCCTGGGTCACCTCCATGTCACCAAGGTCTCGGTGCGCGAGCAGGCCGCACTCATCACGGTCGTCCTCCAGCGCGAGGGTACGGTGACATTCCGCACGCTCGTTTCGGACACTCGGGACGTATCGGTCGTCGTGGCGAGGTTTCTTGCGCTCCTGGAGCTCTTTCGGGAGTCCGTGGTCGCCTTCGATCAGGTACGGTCGCTAAGCGACCTCACCATCCGCTGGACGGGTGGGGCCGACGCGGTCGAGGTCGTCACGGACTTCGACGACGTGATCCACGACGACGACACCGCGAACCAAGGGGGCGAGCGATGACCGATCCTCACCTGTCTGGCGCGCTTGAGGCCGTCCTCATGGTCGTGGATGAACCCGTGGCCGCTTCCGACCTCGCCGCCGCCATCGAGGTCCCCCTCCCCGAGGTTGAGGAGGCGCTTGCAGCGCTCCGAGACGAGTACACGGCCCCCACCCGGCCCCGAGGATTCGTGCTCCGCGAGGTGGACGGCCGCTGGCGCATCTACTCCGCCGCCGCCTACGCCGACGTCGTGGGTCGCTTCATCGTCGAGGGCCAGTCCTCGCGCCTGTCGCAGGCCGCGCTCGAGACCCTCGCCGTCGTCGCTTACCGGCAGCCGGTCACCCGCGGACAGGTCTCGCAGGTCCGTGGAGTCAACGTCGACACGGTCATGAAGACGCTCCTGGCACGCGGGCTCATCACCGAGGTAGGGGAGATCGGGGGCGCGGTCCAGTTCGGAACGACCGTAGAGTTTCTCGAACGACTCGGGCTCCACACGCTCGATGAACTCCCACCGCTCGCGCCATACCTACCCGACCTTGCCGATGTCGACTCCGAGGGACGCGGGTAGTCGTGCACATTCATCGCCCCGAGGGGGTGCGCCTCCAGAAGGTCCTCGCCGCGGCTGGGATCGGGTCGCGTCGCGCCTGCGAGGAACTCATCGAGGCCGGCGCCGTGAGCGTCGATGGCGAGGTGGTACGCGAACAGGGGATACGCGTTATCCCCGGTGAGGTGGCGATCGAGGTCGAGGGCAAGCGCATCGCGGTCGACGACACGCGGGTGACCGTCGCCCTCAACAAGCCCAAGGGCGTCGTGAGCACCATGAGCGATCCCGAGGGTCGCGCGTCGCTCGATCAGTACGTCGAGGATTTCGACGTGCGGCTGTTCCACGTCGGACGCCTCGACGCCGAGACGACCGGCCTCCTGCTCCTCACGAACGATGGCGAGCTCGCCAACCGCCTCGCCCACCCGACGCACGGCGTCGCCAAGGTCTACGTCGCGAAGGTCAAGGGGCGAGTCCCCCGCTCCCTGATCACGACACTCAAGGCGGGCGTCGAACTCGACGACGGGCCGGTGCGGGTAGCCGAGTGCCTCATTCGGGACGCGACCGACTCGGCCTCGCTTGTCGAGGTGACGCTCCACGAGGGGCGCAACCGCATCGTCCGCCGCATGTTTGAGCAGGTGGGCCACCCGGTGAAGGAGCTCGTGCGCACCCAATTCGGGCCCATCGCATTGGGACAGCTCGCCCCCGGAGAAGTGCGAGTGCTCAGCAACGAAGAGGTCGGCTCCCTCATGAAGGCTGCAGGGCTCTAGCCTCTGCGCCGATAGCATGGTCACCGGAGGCCTCCCATGACGATTCGCGCGATCCGCGGCGCCACGACGCTCGACGTGGACGAGCGCGCGCACCTACACGAGCGGACCATCGAACTCGTTCAGGCGATGCTTCGCGAGAACGACCTCGACACCGACGACCTCGTCTCCGTGTTCTTCACATGTACCCCGGACATCCACGCCGATTTTCCCGCGACAGCGGCGCGAGGGCTCGGCATGGGGGACGTCCCGCTCATGTGCGCGGTGGAGATGGACGTCGACGGCGCGCTCGGCCGCGTCATCCGCGTCATGGTGCACGCGAACACGGCGACCCCGCGTGCGGACATCGCCCACGTCTACCTGCACGGGGCCGTCTCCCTCCGTAAGGATCTCGCGCAGTGAAATCGGACGACCACCGCGCCAGCGTTCACATCGTGGGCGCAGGCCTTATCGGGGCGAGCATCGGCGTGGGCCTCTCCGGCGAGGGCTGGCCCGTCACGATCGAGGATCGCGATCCCCACGCCTCGCACCTCGCGCGGGGTATGGGCGCGGGCGGCATTCTCGACGAGGGGGTGCAGCCCGACCTCGTCGTCGTCGCCGTCCCTCCCGCCGCGGTTGCCGACGCCGTCGTTTCCGCGCTCATGAAGTGGCCAGAGGCGGTCGTCACCGACGCCGCCTCCGTGAAGGAGCCCATTGCGCTCGCCGTCGAGGCCACGGGACAGGCGCGACGGTACGTCGGCTCGCACCCCATGGCGGGACGCGAGTTGAGCGGCGGCCTCGCCGCCCAGGGGGACCTGTTCCGCGCCCGACCGTGGGTGCTGTGCCCCAATGGCGCGGCGGCATCCGCGCAAGCGCTTGTTCGCGCGGTAGCCGAGGCGCTCGGCGGCGACGTCATTGTCATGGACGCAAACCGGCACGATGCGGCGGTGGCCCGCATCTCGCACGCCCCACAGGTCGCGGCATCCGCCGTCGCCGCAGCCCTAGCGGGGCTCGAGGCATCGGACGTCGCGCTCGCCGGCCAGGGGCTACGGGACGTGACCCGCATCGCGGCGAGCGAGCCGGAAATGTGGCGCGACATCGCGCGCCTCAATCAGGAGCACCTGAGGGAGACGCTCCGACACGTCATCGGCGACCTCGAGAGGGTGCGCGAGGCGGCGGACATGGGTTCCGCGCTCGGCGCCCTGATCGAGCGCGGCCGCGACGAGGTAGCGCGCATCCCAGGCAAGCACGGGGACAAGCGCCGCGAGTGGGCAGACGTGACCGTGATCGTCCCCGACGAGCCAGGGGAACTCCTGCGCCTCCTCACCCTCGTGGCCGAGGAGTACATCAACGTCGAAGACTTGGAGATCGAACACTCACCCAAGCAGCCCGTCGGCCTCGTCCGATTGAGCGTCCTGCCGTCGCGCGCCTCCGATCTCGCCGATAGTCTCATCGCCGAGGGCTGGGAAATCGCGGCCTCATGATCGGCATTGTCATCGCGATCGACGGCCCCTCCGGAGTAGGCAAATCCACCGTCGCCCGCGAGGTCGCGCGCCAGCTCGGGCTCGCGTACTTCGACACAGGAGCGACGTACCGGGTCACGGCGTTGGCCTGCCTGCACGAGGGCGTGGATCTGGAGAGCGAACCCGACGTTGTCGCAACGTTCGAGACGATGAACGTGGAGCTCATCCTCGATCCGGCAAATCCACTCGTCCTGCTCGACGGCGACGAGGTCTCGGCCGTGCTGCGCTCGGAGGCTGTTACGAGCGCGGTCTCCTCGGTCGCCACGAGTCTTGAAGCCCGGTCGGGGCTCGGCCAATGGCAGCGGGACGTCATCGCCCGCGAGATCACGGACGGATTCTCGGGAGGCAAGGGAATCGTCGTCGAGGGTAGGGACATCACGACGGTGATCGCACCCGATGCCGACGTGCGCGTCCTCATGACCGCCGACGCCGAGGTGCGGGTCGCCCGCCGGACAGCGGAGACCAGCCACGAGTCCGGGGTCCACGGCACGATCGCACAGATCAGATCGGGCGTCCTGGACCGCGACGCCAAGGACTCCACGGTGGTCAACTTCACGACGGCGGCCGACGGCGTCGTCACCCTCGACACGACGGATCTGACGATCGACGAGGCCGTGGGGGCGATCCTCGACCTGGCGGCCAAGGCGCGCCCGTGAGACAACGGAGAGGGCAGCAGCGCCGCCTCAAACCCCCGAGCCGCCTCGGCCCCCTGTGGGGCCGACGGGTGGCCTGGATGCTCGCACACGTATTGTGGCGCGCCGAGGTCCGCGGAAAGGACCGTATTCCCCGCAAGGGGCCGGTCATCATCATCGCGAATCACGTGGGCTTTATTGACGGACCCGTGGCGACGGGTGTGACACCTCGGCCCATGCACGTCTTGGTGAAGGGGGAGATGTTCACCAACGTGTTCGGCCCCATCCTTCGAGGGTCGGGACAGATCGAGGTCTGGGAGGGAGGCCGCGACGCCCTCGCCCGCGGGAGGGCCGTGCTCCAGCGTGGTGGTGTGATCGGAGTGTTCCCCGAGGGCACACGCGGTACCGGGGACGCTGCGAGCGTGGCCGGAGGGGCGGCATGGCTCGCCATCCACGGCGACGCGCCCGTCGTCCCCCTCGCGATGCTCGGCACTCGCCTCACGGGGGAGAGCGTCAACGTGTGGCCCCGACCCGGACGTAGGATCATCGCGGAGTTCGGCGAACCCGTCCTTTTGGATCTGCCCGCCGACGTCCGCGGGCGCGAACGGCAGCAACTCGCCGAACAGCAACTCGCCGAAGCCCTGCGTACGCACGTTCGCGCTGTAGCGGCGGACGCCCCGATCAAACTTCCGCAAGACGACCCGCTCCGTGAAGGGCCCATAGCATGACGAACGCCCCCGGCGATGACACCCTGGGCCCGGGCGAGCTTCCCCTCCCGTCGCCACACCTCTCGGACGCGATCGACGCAACGGACGACGTCAGGGAGGCTGCACTGCGGGCGGGGCTCGAGGCATACGAACTCACGGACGAGGACCTCGCCGAACTGGGGGAGGAACCCCGAAACGAGCACGCCGTCCTACCGATCCTTGCCGTCGTCGGACGCCCCAATGTCGGCAAGTCCACGCTCGTCAACCGCATCATCGGGCAACGCACCGCCGTCGTCGAGGACACCCCAGGCATCACCCGCGATCGCGTCACCTACCCGGGGGAGTGGGCCGGCCACGACTTCATCCTCATGGACACCGGCGGCTGGGAAACCAAGGTCGCCGGGCTCGAACTGAGCGTCGCACGCCAGGC
>CAZTJX010000113.1:0-6047 GCA_964613755.1 uncultured Demequinaceae bacterium
GTCGGCTTTCTCGGGCGCGCGAGAGGCGCAACCGTCTCCGCGGCCTCGGTGTGACACAATGGGGCAAGGTCCGCACATGTTCACACCGTGTGCCAACCGTGCGACAGACGCAGCGACCGAGTCGGCCGCCCGTTCCGGCCGGATCTCCGTGGAGATGCTTCCGCGTGGGAGATATCCGGGGACGCCCGCCCGACGACGTGGCGCCGCTGTCCGCCGCGACCGACAGACTTCTGGGCCCGCCAGCGAGCAGGCTTCGACCGACAATACGTCGGGTGGAGTGTGGCCACACCGACGCGAGGTACCCGCTTTGAGCGAGGACATTACGACACCCGTATCCACAGCATCCACCGGAATCTTCCAGGCACCAGAGCCCGCCGCACCACGAGCGAGCAGACGCGCCTCGGCGCCCGCTGGCCCGCCGATCATCGCGCCGGACGACGCGCCTACTCCCAAGGCGAAGCGCAAGTCTCCGACCAAGAAGGCCGCGACGACGGAGGCCACCGAGACCACGGCCGACGGAGGTGCCGAGCCGACGAAGAAGGCCCCTGCCAAGAAGGCCCCTGCCAAGAAAGCGCCCGCTAAAAAGGCGCCCGCTAAGAAGGCCCCTGCAAAGAAGGCCCCCGCAAAGAAGGCGCCCGCCAAGAAGGCCGCGGGAGCGGCCTCCGAGTCGGACGCGGACGCGCCTCAGCAGCAGACGGACGCCTCTGGGCGTGAGGGTTCCGATCGCGACGCGGACAGCAACGCGGGTGAGTCCGGCGAAGGCGTGACGCGCCGACGCCGGCGTCGCGGAGGCCGGGGTCGAGGTTCACGAGCCCGCACGGGCGGCACCGGGGAGGACCGCGAATCCCGAGGCTCCGGCTCGTCGGACGACTCCGACGGTGCTCACCGCAGTCGCAACAGGGGAGGCCGCTCCTCTCGTGGTGGTGGGGGCGGGGACGACCTTGCGGGTTCCACGCGTCTCCAGGCCAAGCGTCAGCGCCGCCGCGAGGGTCGCGACACGCGACGACCGATCATCACCGAGGCAGAGTTCCTTGCTCGTCGAGAGAGCGTCAAGCGCTCCATGGTCGTGAGGGAGAAGGACACTCGCGTGCAGATCGCTGTGCTGGAGGACGACATCCTCGTGGAGCACTACGTCTCCCACCAGGCGCAGCAGTCGATGGCGGGCAACGTCTACCTCGCGCGCGTCCAGAACGTGCTCCCTGGCATGGAAGCCGCCTTCGTCGATGTGGGTCGCGGACGCAATGCGGTGCTCTACGCGGGAGAGGTGAACTGGGATGCCGCGGGCATGGAGGGTAAGCCTCGGCGGATCGAACTCGCGCTCAAGCCGGGCGACACCATCATGGTTCAGGTCACCAAGGACCCGGTGGGCCACAAGGGTGCGCGCGTCACGTCGCAGATCTCTCTCGCGGGTCGCTTCCTCGTCTACGTACCCGGTGGGGGCGTGACGGGAATCTCCCGCCGCCTCCCGGATACCGAGAGGAGTCGCCTCAAGAAGCTCCTCCGCGAGGTCATACCCCCGGATGCGGGTGTCATCGTTCGGACAGCAGCCGAGGGTGCCTCCGAGGACGAGCTTCGCGCCGACGTCGAGCGCCTCAAACGCCAGTGGGAGAGCATCGAGAAGGAGGCCACGACGGGTAAGGCCCCCCAGCTTTTGCGTGGCGAACCCGATATGGCTATCCGCGTCGTCCGCGACATCTTCAACGGCGACTTCGACTCCCTGACGATCCAGGGAGAGGACACGTGGAACTCGCTCAGTGCCTATGTCGGCCAGGTTGCACCTGATCTCATGGAGCGACTCCATCGGTATGTCGGTACGGGTGATGTCTTCCAGGACGCGCGCGTCGATGAGCAACTCCAGAAGGGCATGGCGAGAAAGGTGTGGCTCCCGTCTGGGGGCTCGCTCGTCATTGACCGAACCGAGGCCATGACGGTCATTGACGTCAACACGGGCAAGTTCATTGGCAAGGGCGGAACGCTCGAAGAGACGATGACGCTCAACAACCTCGAGGCCGCAGAGGAGATTGTTCGGCAGCTCAGGCTGCGGGACATCGGGGGGATCATCGTCGTCGACTTCGTCGACATGCTTCTTGAATCCAATCGTGACCGCGTGCTGCGGCGCCTGATTGAATGCCTCGGCCGGGATCGGACCAAGCACCAGGTCGCCGAGGTCACGAGCCTTGGGCTCGTTCAGATGACGCGCAAGCGCGTCGGCCAGGGCCTTGTCGAGGCTTTCTCTGAGACCTGCGAGCACTGCAAGGGTCGTGGATTCCTTGTTCACGGTGAGCCCGTGATCGAGACAGCGGAGCGCACACCCGCGACTCCGCGCCGCAAGGGGCGGGGAAAGGCCCGGGCCGAGGAGCCGATCGAGACGCGCGCGCTCGACGACCGGAGTGAAGCGCGCGAGGTCGTCAAGGCGACGCTCGCGAGCATCGCAGCTGCCGCGGAGAAGGCCCACGGTCACGGCGAGGAGCCCGATTCCGAGGTCCCCGAATCCGATTCCACAGTCGCCGAACCCGATTCCAAGGTCCCCGTCGCGGAGGACGGCGTCGACGCGGGCTCGTAACGATCCGCGCAGGTTTGACCCGGGCCCGGCTGCCTTGTATTCTTGTCCGTCGGCGCTCTTGCGCCCAACCCTGCGCGCCGTCCTTCGGGAGCCGGCCGCGCGAGTATCCACCGAGACTTGAGGAATGCCATGGTGTACGCGATTGTCAAGGCCGGCGGCCGCCAGGAAAAGGTCTCCGTTGGCGACATCGTCGTCGTTGATCGCCTGTCCGCCAAGGAAGGCTCAACGGTCGAGCTTCCTGCCCTCATGCTCGTGGACGGCAAGACCGTCACGATCGACGCTAAGGCGCTCGCCAAGATCAAGGTGACGGCCAAGGTCGTTCGCGATGAGCGCGGCCCCAAGATCACAATCTTCAAGTACAAGAACAAGACCGGATACCGTAGGCGCCAGGGGCACCGTCAGGACCTCACTCGCTTGAGCGTCACGGGAATCGGCTAAGGGGATACGCGATGGCACACAAGAAAGGCGCAAGCGCCTCACGGAACGGTCGCGACTCCAGCGCCCAGTATCTTGGCGTCAAGCGCTTCGGCGGCCAGGTCGTCAAGGCCGGCGAGATCATCGTTCGCCAGCGCGGCACCCACTTCCACCCCGGCCTCAACGTGGGCCGCGGCAAGGACGACACACTGTTCGCGCTTGAGCACGGTGCGGTGAAGTTCGGCACCCGCCGCGGGCGCCGCGTCATCGACATCGTCTCCTCCTAGGACCGTCTCGAAGGCCCCTGCGGGCCTGATCATGGTCGCCCGCGCCCCTCGGAGCGGGTTCGCAACGATCGCCTCAGCCATCAGGTGACGCCCTCCCTACTCTGGGGAGCGCGCGGCCGTATCGTTGACCACAGAGGGAAGCGAAAGGGGAACCACGTGTTCGTCGATCGCGTGATGCTCCATGCCCAGGGGGGCAAGGGTGGCAACGGCGTCGCCTCCGTCCACCGCGAGAAGTTCAAGCCCCTCGGCGGTCCCGATGGCGGAGATGGAGGCGATGGAGGCTCCGTCATCCTCGTCGTGGACGGGCAGATGACGACACTCCTTGACTACCACCACTCGCCGCACAAGGTGGCGAAGAACGGTGCACCCGGTGCGGGCGACAAGCGAGACGGTGCGAACGGCGCCGACATCCGACTTTCGGTTCCGAACGGTACGACGGTCAAGACGCCTGATGGCGAGATCCTTGCCGACATGGTGGGGGACGGCGCGGAGTTCGTTGTCGCCGCTGGCGGCAGGGGTGGGCTCGGTAACGCCGCCCTGGCGACGCGCAAACGCATCGCCCCGGGGTTCGCCCTCCTCGGCGAGCCCGGGGAAGAGGCGGACATCGTCCTCGAACTCAAGTCGATCGCGGATGTCGCGCTCGTTGGCTACCCGAGCGCGGGCAAGTCGTCCATCATCGCCGCGATGTCCGCGGTTCGACCCAAGATCGCCGACTATCCCTTCACAACCCTGACCCCGAATCTCGGCGTGGTTGAGGCGGGCGGCTCGCGCTTCACCATGGCCGATGTCCCCGGACTTATCCCCGGCGCGTCGGAGGGGAAGGGGCTCGGCCTCGAATTCCTGCGGCACATCGAGCGATGCAGCGTTATCGCACACGTGCTCGACGCCGCAGCGCTGGAGAGCGACCGCGACCCGCTCAAGGATCTTGATGCCATCTCGGAGGAGCTCGCTGCGTACGCCGCCGATCTCGCCGGGGGTCAGCTACCCCTACTCGAGCGACCGCAGGTGGTGATCGTGAACAAGATCGACATTCCCGACGGGCGTGAGCTTTCTTCAATGGTCCGCGAGTCGATTGAGGCGCGAGGCCTACCCGTCTACGAGGTCAGCGCGGTGACCCATGAGGGGCTACCCGCGCTCGGATTCGCTCTTGCCGCCCTCGTCGCGGCGGCGCGCGCGACCGGGCCCGCGCTCGAACCCGCGCGCATCGTCTTGAGGCCCAAGGCTGTTGACGATGCGGGATTCACGGTGACGCATCACGGTGAGGGTGAGGGCGAGTTCTTCCAGGTGCGTGGAGTGAAGCCGGAGCGGTGGGTCCGCCAGACGGACTTCACGAACGACGAGGCGGTGGGGTACCTTGCGGATCGACTCGCACGCCTCGGGGTGGAGGATGAGCTCTTCAAGGCTGGCGCGGTGCCGGGGGCCGAGGTCGTAATCGGTCCGGTCGAGGGTGGTGTCATCTTCGACTGGGAGCCCACCCTCACGGCCGGGGCCGAGCTGCTCGGAAACCGCGGGAGCGACGTGCGCGTCGAGGAGCACGAACGAGCGGCGCGAGAGAGTAGGGCGGAGAGGCGTCAGCGGCACCTCGATCGCATGGATGCGCGCGCGGCGGCGCGTGAGGAACTCGGGGCGGAGCGGGACGCGGGACACTGGGTGTCACCGGACGACGACGATGGTCCGGGGGCGAGCGAAGGAGACGGGTGATGAAGGACGTGCGCGCGGTGCTGACCAAGCCCGGTCGCATCGTGGTGAAGATCGGCTCCTCCTCGCTGACGGGGAGCGACGGTCACCTGAACGAGGAGGCCCTCATAGCCCTCGTCGACGTCATCGCGGGGATGCGCTCGCGTGGTCAGCAGGTCGTGCTCGTCACATCCGGATCGATTGCCGCCGGCCTGGTGCCCCTGGGCCTGGACGCGCGCCCCACCGACCTCGCCACGGCCCAAGCGACGGCATCCGTCGGCCAGGGGCTACTCATCGGCGCCTACGCGCGTGCGTTCGCGAGGCACTCGCTCAAGGTCGGCCAGGTGCTCCTCACTGCCGACGATCTGGTGCGGCGCGCCCATTACGGAAACGCGCAGCGGGCCCTCGATCGCCTCCTCGAGCTCGGCGTCGTACCTCTCGTCAATGAGAACGACACGGTCGCGACGGATGAGATTCGTTTCGGGGACAACGATCGCCTCGCGGCTCTCGTCGCGACGGTAGTGCGCGCCGACGCGCTTGTCCTTCTCACGGATGTCGACGGCCTGTACACGGCGGCCCCGAACGCACCGGGCGCGAGTCGGATCCCGAGCGTCGCGTCCTTCGAGGACCTCGACGCCGTGGACATCTCCCAGCGCGGACACTCGCTCGGCACGGGGGGCATGGTCACCAAGCTTGAGGCGGCTCGGATCGCGACGGGCTCGGGAGTCGTGGTCGTGCTCGCAGCGGCCTCCGCGGCGGCCGCCGCCGTCGCGGGAGACGACGTGGGCACGGTCTTTGCCCCCATGGGGAAACGCTCGACCACGCGCCTCCAGTGGCTCGCACACGCGGCCAAGACTCACGGCCAACTCGTGCTCGACGAGGGCGCCGTCAGGGCCGTCTCGGGAGGTAAAGCCTCCTTGCTTGCGGCGGGAGTCAGCGCCGTGCGAGGCGAGTTTGAGGCGGGCGATCCCGTTGAGCTCGTGGGCTCCGACGGGAAGGTGATCGCCCGGGGTTTTGCTCGCTTCGCGGCGTACGAGATTCCCGCGATGCTCGGGCTCAGCACCGTGGCGATTCGCTCGACGCTCGGCGATCAGTACGCCAAGGAA